>DIDI01000052.1 GCA_002418055.1 Lactobacillus sp. UBA5804
CAAACTGCAACCACATGATCAACATGATCGAGCTGGATGTAATTAGCAAGTAGTGGTTCATCAATGTGGGGAACGAGTTTTTGGTGTTCAACGTCGTAGAGGTTCTTGAGACCAAAGTACTCACAGGCCGGTTGAATCCCATGACTGGTTAACCTAATTGTCTTAGTGGGCCAATCAATCATATAAACAACATAATCCTTGTCATCATCGGCATCATCATCTGATTTATCTTCAGTGAGGGCCTTGACGAACCGATCAGCCCGTAAGTAGTCACTGGTAGCTTGCTCAGCTTCACCAGAAATAATTAATGGCGTCCGAGCTTCATCAATCAAGATTGAGTCAACTTCATCGATAATAGCGTAGTTAAGTGGTCGTTGAACCATTTGTTCTTTGTAAACCACCATGTTGTCACGGAGATAATCAAACCCGAGTTCTGAGTTAGTGGAATAAGTCACATCACAATTATAAGCTTCACGTTTCTCGTCAGGTGACATCGCATTAACGTTCAAGCCAGTCGTTAAGCCTAACCAACGATAAAGTTGCCCCATTTCACTCTCGTCCCGGCTAGAAAGGTATTCGTTAACCGTCACCACGTGAACGCCTTTACCAGCCAAAGCATTCAGATACACTGGCATCGTAGCCGTCAAAGTCTTCCCTTCACCAGTCATCATTTCGGCAATATTACCGCGGTGTAAGGCGATTCCCCCTAGAATCTGGACGTGGAACGGATACAGTCCGAGTACCCGCTTAGCGCCTTCTCGCGCAACTGCAAAAGCTTCAGGGAGGAGCTCATCAAGGCTTGCCCCTTCCTTCAAACGACTACGAAATTCAGGTGTCTTAGCTTGTAAGGCTTCATCTGGAAGCTGACTCACCGCATCGGCAAAACTTTCAACCTGGGTGGCGAGTTTCTCGAGCTCATTCAGCTCATGTTTATTTTTGTTATATAGTTTTCTTAATATATTTGCCATTCAATCGGTCCTTATTTGTCATAAAGTCTAAAATACAGGTTAATTTTAACATAGATTAACCTAAAAAAGAACCTTGTAGCGTGCTAGCTACAAGGTCCTCACTTGTCAGACAAGTGTTTTATTCATCAGTTTCAATCAGGCCATAACGTCCGTCATTACGGCGATAAACTACCGAAGTGCCATCGGTTTCAGCGTCTTGGAAGACGAAGAAATCATGTTCTAACATGTCCATCTGTAAGATGGCTTCTTCCGGATCCATCGGCTTTAAATTGACCCGCTTATTACGGACAATATCAAAGCCTGGTTCCGGCTCCTCAGTAGTTTCTGCATCAGCCTCAATAAAGAAGTCTTGCAATCCTTTTTCACGGCTCTTGCGGTTGACCCTTGTCTTGTATTTACGAATCTGGCGTTCCAGTTTCTCAGAGACAAAATCGATACTGCGGTACATATCATCGGTCGTATCTTCAGCACGTAGCACTAGGTATGGTAAAGGAATGGTCACTTCGACCTTGGCGGTATGGTTACGATAAACCTTCAAATTAACATGCGCATTGACCGTATCGTTTAATTCGAAGTACTTCTCAAGTTTCGTTAAGCGTTTCTCCACGTAACTTCTCAAAGCATCAGTGACTTCAACATTTTCTCCACGAACATTGTACTTTAACATAAGATTCTCCTTTCGCCGGTATCCGGTTTACTACACTCATATTATAGCAAACATGTAAGCGCATCACTAGTCATTAGCGACAAATAGTTAAACTTTCAATTTTCGCCTGTGGGTCAAGCACTTGGAGCGCATCCCGTGCATGATACAAGGTGCGCCCAGTCGTGTAAATGTCATCCAGCAATAAATAGCGGGCGCCAGGTGGCAACGATCCAACTAAAGGACGTAAATAAAAGGCTTGCGGCGTTTGCAAGCGGGCACGGCGCTGCTTTTCGCCTTGAGGACTCGTGCCAGTGGCCTTCTCAAGAAGCGGGCTTAGCGGCACCAACCCAGCGAAAATAGCGTTAATCGTATCAAACTGACGCCGAGCTAAGTGTTCCGGTGCACTTGGGACTGGTACATAGTAATCATACTCAAGTTTTCTAAAAGCGGGCGCAATCAGGGTCTGCAGGACTAATGCCAGTTGATAATCCCCATAGCGCTTATATTGCACCATCAAATCGTGCATGGCCAGATTATAGTGATAACTGGCGTGGTTATGCAGCAATTGGGTGGGATAGTGCTGCTGCCAGCGCTGGCAATCTTGACAACGACTGGGACTAGCTTGTGGTCGCCCGCAAGTTGGACAGCCTGGTGCCAGCGGTTCAAACTGCTGCTGACAGGCCTGGCAGAGTACTGGTTGCTGCGCCACTTGCAAGCTAAAGAGCTCACGCCACACTATCGGTGGTAAAAACTGCTGCTGACAATAAAGACACCTCATTGATTCAGGCCCCTGATGGTTGCCTGACACGCCCGTAAAACCTGCGTGTAGCGGTGATAATAATAAGCCACACGGCCAGTCGGATCATCGGCAGCACGCCCCACCCGGCCAGCTAATTGCACTAAGCTAGCTGTGGTATAAAGGGGATCATCGGCAGCCACGACTAACACCCAAACATGCGGAAAAGTAACCCCACGTTCTAAAATAGTCGTGGTAACCAGTAACGCCAGCTTGCCAGCACGAAAAGCGGTAATTTTATCAAGCCGTTGTGGATCAGCCGCAAAGACACCAGCCATGGCGTAATTCTGCAGTTCCACTACCTGGCTTAAAGCTGCAAGATAAATGGGAATTTCAGCAATTCTGGGCACAAAGAGTAATAACGGATGCCCTGCTTGCTGCGCCGTTAGCACATCTGCCAGTAAACGGGCGTGCAAATGACCACACTGTATATAAGGTCGCAATAACAACCGCTCTTCAGGAACTGGCAAACGGCCACCATGAAATCGCCGCTTAAGCGTCACAACTGCCAACTCACCACTTGCAACCTGTGCTAATAGGGATCCAGGTGGGGTAGCCGTTAAATACGTGGTCATCCCTGATGGCTTAACCGCTTGCTGCGCGGCAAATTGAAGCATAGCATTGCCAGCATAAGGAAAAGCATCCACTTCATCGATAATTAACAAATCAAACGCATGGTAAAACTTTAACAGCTGGTGCGTTGTGCATACCACCAATTGATCCAACTGGACCACCGTCGCCATCTGGCCGTGGTACTTGCCAATCTGAATGCTCCTAAAGACCGGCTGCAAACGCAGATACAATTCATTCACTACATCTAGGCGCGGGCTGGCAATAGCAACCCGTTTCCCCTGCTCAAAGGCAGCTGCCAATATGCCAAAAACCATTTCAGTTTTACCTGCTCCCGTAACCGCTTGGACGAGCGTGTCACGCTGCACTTTAAAATTCGCCTGAAGCTGCTGTGAGACTTGCGCTTGTGGTGGGGTTAATTGCCCCTGCCAGCGCAAGCCGCCACCTACAACATGGCGAAAATGCGCGACTTGTTCATCGCGCACAAGGTATTGATTGCTGCTCGCCCGGCCAAGGCCCAGACATTCACGGCAATAACTGGTGCCTGTTGGCAATCTCCCGCGAGCTAAACTATTGCAGCGCTGACAGCGGCCATTCAAAATAGCCGGGATTTTCGTCAAAGCTGAATTTATGTTACGATCCTCTTGACTCACTAGCCATTGTCGGCCAGCAAACTGCTTAGTTATTTTCATCTGAGGTCAACCTCCTAACTAACATTACGCTAAAGGAAAGAAAAACGAGTATGACCACACCGAAAAAAAGTTTAACCATTAAGCAAAATGGCGAAAACACGCAAATCATTAAAAAAAACCGCTTTATTGCCAGCATGGCCCGTACGAGCAGCCAAGCTAAAGCCAAGGTCTTTATCGCGCAAGTGAAAGCCACTTTTCCTGACGCCCGCCACCATACTTATGCCTATCTCATCGGGCATCATAACGAACAAGTCAAGGCGAGCGATAATGGCGAACCCAGTGGCACTGCAGGTGTTCCAGAATTAAAGACACTGCAACTACTCGGCTTAAGCAATGTGACAGTTGTCGTCACCCGTTATTTCGGCGGCATCAAGTTAGGTGCTGGCGGCTTAATGCGGGCTTATGCGGGGAGCGTGACCGCTTGCGCCAAGGCAATTGGGCTCGTTCAGCAAGTCCCCCAACGCGAGCTCATCCTCACCCTCAGTTATCACCAGTTAGGTGCCGTTAATCATTACCTTGAAACGCAGCCATTAACGGCTGCTGATATCAATTATGGAACTGACGTCACTTTGCATCTTTGGCTTGATTGCGGCAGCGAAGACCAAACGATTCAAGCTCTCACTAATTTATTAGCCGGGCAAGTTACCTTTCGTTTAGGAAAAACTGCCAACCGGGAAGTCCCGATTCCGTGGCCCCATAATGGCAAATAAAAAAGCTGACTTACGTCAGCTTTTTTATTTCGTTAAATGGTTATGATCTCGCGCGCGTTCCTGCATTGATTTTAACTGCTCTGGCTTCTGATCGCCTAAGTGCCAAACTTCGACATTCGGATCCGTCACGGTCCGCTGGTTAATCAGATGCTGAATCAAATGTAACATTGGCTGATAGCGTTCGCCTAAGAGCCCAATCGATTCGACAAAAATCTCTAACCCCAAAAGCATGAACAGCCCCAGTGGCCAAATCACCCACTCTGGCCAGATTAGCAGCAGTAAGGAGAAGAACGAGAAAATAAGCGAAATCGCATAAATGACCAGCACCGTTTGGCGATGACTCAATCCCATCCGCATCAGTTGGTGGTGCAAATGGTGCTTATCCGCCTGAGTGACTGGTTTACCACTCAACTTGCGCCGGATAATCGCATACAGGGTATCCGTAATCGGCACCCCAAGAATAATAATTGGGACAATGGTTGAGACAAAGGTAATATTCTTGAGGCCTTTGAGCGACAGCACCGCAATCATGAAGCCAAGATAAAGGGCACCAGTATCTCCCAAAAAAATCCGGGCTGGGTGAAAATTATACGGCAAAAAACCACACAAGCAGGCTGCCAGCATTAAACAGGCAATCGGCACGTAAATTTGCCGGTTGGGGATAAAGAAGTAAGCGACAACCCCCATCGTTGCTAGCGAAATCATTGACACTCCAGCTGCTAAGCCGTCGAGCCCATCAATCAAATCTACCGCATTAGTTAAGGCTAAAATCCAAAAGATGGTAATTGGAAAACTCCAAAATCCCAGCTGTAACACATCATGAGTTAAGGGGATATTAATTTGATTCATCCGAATCCCAGCCAAGAAGTAAATCACCATAGCTGCCACAAAAATTCCCAGCATTTTTTGCCGCGGCTTAAGTTCCAAGATATCGTCGATAATCCCAGTTAAAATGATGATACTGCTCGCCAGTAAAACGGCAAAGGTCTCATGGGTCGGGAACTGCTCTCGAAATAAGATAAAACACCCCATATTAAAGGTCACAAAAATCCCGAGACCACCGATGGTTGGCATCGGCTTGGTATTCACCCGGCGAGCATTGGGGTTATCCACGGCCCCTAGTACAAAGGCTAACCGCCGAATAAACGGGGTGATAGCGCCCTGAATAATGACCAGGAAGACTAACTCAACAATGATTTTAAACATAGTTAACTACTTTCTTTCATATTAGACATTATTATACATGCCAGCGCCAGTTTGAACAAATCAGGGTTAAAAATAAATAGCCCCCGATGGGGGCTATTTAAGCTATTATTTCGCGACTGCGACCACCCGTTTTTCACGGATGACCGTAATCTTAATGTTACCTGGATATTCCAGTTGTTGTTCAACTTGAGATTGAATATCATGCGCTAAAATGACCGTGCGATCATCGGAAATCTCATCTGGTGCTACCATTACCCGGATTTCGCGTCCAGCTTGGATGGCATAAGCTTGTTTCACGCCAGCATGTGACTTCGCAATCGTTTCAAGATCAGTTAAGCGACGGATATAATTCTCCAGGCTTTCACTACGCGCACCCGGCCGGGCAGAGGAAATTGTATCCGCTGCGACAACCAGTTCTGCGATAAAAGATAACTTCGGCACATCGCCATGGTGCGCCGCAATGGCGTTAACCACTTCATCTGATTCACGATACTTCCGGGTTAATTCCACACCAATTTCAACGTGTGAGCCTTCAATATCATGATCAATTGCCTTACCAATATCGTGCAATAATCCCGCACGTACTGCCATTTTTTCATCTAAACCGAGCTCGGCGGCCATTGTGCCAGCAAGCTTAGCGACTTCAATTGAATGCGCTAAGACGTTTTGACCGTAAGAAGTCCGATACTTAAGCCGCCCCAATGTCTTAACCAATTCAGGATTCATGCGATGAATCCCTAAATCCATTAAGGCACCTTCACCAGCCTCATAAATATCGTCATTAACTTCTTTACGTGCCTTGTCGACCATTTCCTCAATGCGAGCAGGATGAATCCGACCATCTTGTACCAAGCGTTCCATTGCCCGTTTCGCAATTTCACGCCTAATTGGATCGAATCCAGATAGCGTCACCACTTTCGGGGTATCATCAATAATCAAATCAATCCCGGTTAAGGCTTCAAACGAGCGAATATTACGCCCTTCACGCCCAATAATGCGCCCCTTCATCTCTTCATTCGGTAAATCGACAATTGACACCGTCGTTTCGGCAACCGTATCTGCTGCTGAACTTTGAATTGCTTCAACGAGTACCTGATGCGCAAAATGATCAGCCTTAGCTTTGACTTCTTCGTTACTGTTACGAATCAGTTCAGCCCGTTCTTTGACTAGCTGATCGGCGACATTAGCTAAAACAAGTTTCTTGGCACTTGCTGGATCTAAACCAGCCACTGCCATCAGTTTCTCTTGTCGCTGCTTAATCAAGTCTTGCGCTGCTTGCTGCTTGGTTGCCAAATCTGCTTGCTGATCTTTGAACTTATCTTCCTTGTCTGACAAGTGATTAGCCCGTTCATCTAGCAGAGCACTCTTATGATCAAGCGTGTCACCACGCTGTTGCAAGCGATTCTCTTGCCGTGCAAGTTCACCGCGCTGCTTAGTCAATTCGTCTTCAACCTTTTGGCGATAATCACGAATCTCTTCCTGAGCAGCTAATAACTTCGCCTTTTTGGCATTTTCAGCCCCTTGCTTGATGGCTATGGCCGCTTGTTGTCGTGACTTCACTTCTGCTTTAGCTGCGGCCACTTGGGCTTTAGCGTTCGCAATAATATGAGCCGCATCAACTTGCGCGTGTTGCGCCTGGTTTTCCCATAAATGACGCCGCACCAGATAGCCAAGCATCGCTGCGATTAGGATGGAAAAAATAGCTAGTACGACGAAAATCAATACGTTCTCGTTCATGTCTCAATTCGCCTTTATTCTATAACTATTTACACCAACTTTAATAATAGATAACTAGGCGAAACATGTCAATCATAGAAAAAGGCCCTGGCATTAAATGCCAAGGTCTAAATCAATATTCTCAATCTTTTTTACTGGCTTTAGGGCTTTTTTGAGCCGCCTGATCAGCTGCCACAGCTTGTTTTTTTGCCTCACGTG
Organism: Lactobacillus sp. UBA5804; assembly: GCA_002418055.1. Classification (GTDB taxonomy): domain Bacteria; phylum Bacillota; class Bacilli; order Lactobacillales; family Lactobacillaceae; genus Lactobacillus. The sequence continues at coordinate 7,524 of DIDI01000052.1, forward strand.
CTTCCCGGATTTTCTCTGGGTTTTCTTTATCAGCTAACGACTGTTCATCGATACCATATGCCGCTCTGACTTGCGTTCTAATGTCAGCGTAGATATCCTGATGCTCTTCTAAGTAGCTCTTAGCGTTCTCACGCCCTTGCCCAATTCGATCATCATGGTAAGAATACCAAGAACCAGCTTTGTTCACGATGTCCTTATCCGCCGCCATATCAAGTAATTCGCCGGATTGACTAATCCCCTTGCCGTACATGATATCAACTTCGGCCACTTTGAATGGTGGGGCCACCTTGTTCTTGACCACCTTAATCTTAACCCGGTTACCAATGACGTCGCCGCCTTGTTTAATCTGTTCAGCTCGGCGAACTTCAAGTCGAATCGTCGCATAAAACTTCAAAGCTCGGCCACCAGGGGTCGTCTCTGGATTTCCAAACATGACGCCAACCTTTTCCCGAATTTGGTTAATAAAGATGGCAATCGTCTTGGTCTTAGAAATCGTCCCTGACAGTTTCCGCAAGGCTTGGGACATTAGCCGCGCTTGCAAGCCGACATGGGCATCCCCCATCTCGCCTTCAATTTCAGCTCGCGGAACCAATGCTGCCACTGAGTCAACGACCACAATATCAATGGCACCTGATGAAATCAAAGTATCCACAATTTGCAGCCCTTCTTCACCGGTATTGGGTTGCGACAGAATCAAATCATCGATATTAACACCCAAGGCTTCCGCATAAGCGGGGTCCATGGCATTCTCGGCATCGATATAAGCAGCTGTGCCACCTTGCTTCTGCACTTCAGCCACCGCATGCAAAGCGACAGTCGTCTTACCACTTGATTCTGGTCCATACACTTCAACAATTCTGCCACGGGGATAACCACCTACTCCAATGGCCGCATCAAGTGCAATAGATCCGGTAGGAATGGTCGAAATCTGCGTATCGACCTTTTCACCCATCCGCATCACAGCACCCTTGCCAAAGTTCTTTTCAATCTTCTTTAAGGCTGCCTCAAGTGCAGCCTGCTTCTCATCTTTGGCCAAACTAAATTCCTCCTGCTAGTTCATCTGTAGTCATTATACGTTGGTAAAGTCTGCTTTGGCAAGAAAAAGCGAACTCATGTTTTTAATTTTACCTGCCAATATATATTACGCACTCACACTCAAAATTTGATAAAAAAAAAGGGCACTGCCCGCTTTTTTTTACATTGAACCTTTAAAAACATCCCATGAACTGTGGAAATAATCATAACCAGAGTAAATGGTAAAGATCAGGGCAATGATTAATAGAATGGTGCCAATGTGGAAAACATCGCCTAATAACAAGAAAATTACGGACAACATTTGTGCCGTCGTCTTAATTTTCCCTGGCATTGCAGCCGCCATGACTTGGCCACGGTTTTCAGCTAAGATTAGCCGTAGTCCGGTAACTGCTAATTCACGGCAAACAATGACTGCAACCACCCAAGCTGGGGCTAAGTTAAGTGAAATCAGGAAAATAAACGCCGTCATCGTTAACATCTTATCAGCCAGTGGATCGGCAAATTTACCGAAATTCGTCACCATGTTACGCGAACGCGCAATATGACCATCAAACCAGTCAGTTGCACTCGCACCCGCAAAGACAATTGCCGCAATCACGCGGCTCCAATAAATGGTGGTACCCGCAAAAGCCACATGACTGGTCCCACCGAAGATAATGATGAGCATAAAGACAGGAATGAGGAAAATCCGAAAAACAGTTAATTTGTTAGGTAAATTCATGATATACGATTGACTCCTTAGTTGCCGGCAAATACTGCTGGCTATCTACTACTTTGGCTGCTCGAAGACGACGAACTGCTTGACGCAGCACCACTACTAGTCTGAGTTTGAG
>DIDI01000036.1:0-5060 GCA_002418055.1 Lactobacillus sp. UBA5804
CCGTCATATAGACTCCGCTGCGTCAAGCGTTCAAAGTAAGGTGCCAGCTTGCGATTGTTCAGCGTCATCGTGGCTGAAATAACCCAGCTGCGGGCTGGTAAATGCTGTGAAAAGACTTCTGGATGACCAAAAGCCGTATCTTGCGCGGCTAACTTCTGCCATAGCTCCCAAGCTGCACCCATTACCGGTTTCTTGGCAATTGGCGCTACCTGCGTCTGGCTCCCATATGTGCTGCTAGCAGTAATCGAACCAACCGTGACCAACACCAAACTATCCCGGCTCAATTCAATGACCGATTGGTGGCCGGCATTCGTAATTTCTAGGCGTTTAGCAACTTTTTCTGCGCCCACATGATCAACCACGATATTATCCACTTGGGTATCATAGTCAAACTGAACCCCATGATCTTGCAGATAAGCGAGCACCGGTTTAACCATTGACTCATACTGGTTATACTTATTAAATTTCAAAGCTGAAAAATCAGGTAAGCCATCGATATGGTGAATGAACCGCATTGCATAACGGCGCATTTCAATTAATGAGTGCCATTTTTCAAAGGCAAACATCGTGGACCAGTAAGTCCAGAAATTGGTTTCAAAAAAGGCTGGGCTAAAATAGTCACCAATAGTTTTACCAACAAGCTCAGCCTCAGGGGTTAAAATCAACTTCACAATTTCATTTTTCGTTTTACCTAAGCCATATTGACCATCGCTAGGAACTTGATTACCACGGTGATGAATTAAGCGACAATTGGAGCGATTAGGATCAGCCTTATCCAGCCAATAATACTCGTCTAAATAACTCACACCAGGATGCTCTAAACTCGGAATCGAACGGTATAAATCCCATAAGCATTCAAAATGGTCTTCCATTTCACGGCCACCACGAACCACAAAACCTTGTGGTAATTTATCCCCGTCAAGCGAGCCACCGGCTTTAGGTTCAGCTTCGAGAACATGAATTTGCTTACCTGGCATTTGCGCATCACGCACCAAGAAAACAGCTGCGGCTAGCCCAGCTAGACCACCACCCACAATATATGCGGACTTCTCCTCAACCCCAGCGGGTTTCTGAGGATGAGCAAACGCTTCATAATTACCATTACTGTAATACATCGGGCACTCTCCTTACCTGTTTAACCTAATAAAACCACTTTCATTATAAGAGCTCGCTAGGCTAAAACCAACTGTTAACCCTTTAACGTAAGCACTTTTTAAGTAACTCCTGCATATCTGCGGGATCAGGAATTTTTAGCTGCACGGGGGCCTTAGTAAAAGGATCCGGAAACTGCAATTCACAACAATTTAAGGCTTGCCGCCCAAAACCATCAGGCTGCCCGTACAGCTGATCGCCAAATAAGGGATGACCCAAGTAAGCCAAATGCACTCGAATCTGGTGGGTCCGCCCCGTCAAGAGCTGTAACTCAACTTGCGCAGCGGATTCCGTTTGGTGCAGAACCTGATAACGGGTTTGGGCAGGCTTACCAGTGAGCATCACCGCATGTTTAAGGCTCGCCAGTAATTGACCAATCGGTTGATCAATCAAGCCACTGGTCGTTTCAAAAGACCCATGCACCAAGGCCCGGTACTTTTTGATAAAAATGTCCTTATGGTACTGACTAAACCGGGCATGAGCAATAGCAGTTTTAGCAACTAGCATTAACCCACTCGTATCACGATCCAGCCTAGTCACCACATGGGGCACGGCATCGGGCTGATCTGGTTGAAAATAAGCCAACAGCCGGTTAACCACACTATCACTTGGGGCGCGGTGTGCGGGTACACTTAATAAACCAGCTGGCTTATTAAGGACCAAATATTGCTTGGTCTCAAAGACGATATCAACCGGTTTAGCACAAGGCCGCAACCGCTCATTGTGTGCTTCCGTCGCCGGTAAAAAGATTACTTCATCCCCCGCCTGCAACTTAAAGCCGCTATAACGGCGATGATGATTGACTAGAATCATGCCATCGGCAAACTTCGCCTTGGTTAAGGCCTGGCGCGAAAAACCATGTCGCAGTAAAAAACGGCCCACCCGATGAGGACCATCTTCAGGTACCAAAAACTTAAATACTTGCATGTGGCATCCCAATAAAGGAATCTTGCACCCGCGTCCAGAAATGATGATGGCCAAAACGGTCGAACTGAATGCGGTGTGTGCTAATGCGATAGCTGATTTGATTGACCCCAGCAGCTGGCACCAACTTACCGTCAATCGTTAAGACCAGATCTTGTGCTGGCTTAAATTTAACCGTAATCCATTCCTCAGGTGCAATCACCATCGGTGCAGCTAAGGTGCGGAACACTTGATTGTTAATTGAAGCAATTTCAGTCATTTGGAGGACGCGCAAATCAGGCTGGATCACTGCCCCGCCAAGTGACTTACTATAAGCAGTGGACCCCAATGGGGTCGCAATGCATAACCCATCGCCACGAAAATTTTCAAATAAGGTGCGTTCGATAAATACATCAGCCTCAAGGGTCTGCGACATCCGCTTCACCGTTGATTCATTGACCGCTAAGCGCGTTTCAATACTGCCATCAGCTTGATAAAACTTGACTTCTAACAGGGGATAATCAACCGTCTCGGCTTGCTCGCGAGCCAATACTTGCACCATTTTATCGATATCGAAATTGCGCCAATCCGTATAGAAGCCTAAATGACCGGTATGAACGCCAATAAAACGGACCGAATCAATTTGATCGAGATAACGGTGAACAGCTGAAATAAAGGTCCCGTCGCCACCAACGGTGATGACCACATCCGGATATTTCTGATCAATCGGCAAGCGGTACTGGTGTAGTAATTTTCGCAACCGAGAAACGACCGTGAGCGTCTTGGGCAGGTTATTATGAGCAATCGCTACCTTCATGATTTTTCCTTGCCTTTGTTTTGGGTAAACACCTTCTGGGCATCCCGTACTTCATCTTTTATCGTCGACATTTCTTCATCAAGTTGGTAAGCTGCCGTAGCTGCTGACTTCAACCTCGCTGAGATATCATCGGGGTAAACCCCTTGGTATTTATAATTAAGCGTATGTTCAACCGTTGCCCAAAAGTTCATGGCCAGGGTCCGAACCTGAATTTCCGCTAACAATTGCTTCGGACCGCTTGGCAAATAAACGGTATAGCGAATTACTAAGTGGTAAGAGCGGTATCCAGATGGCTTCGCATTTTGGACATAGTCACGTTCCTCTAGGACCTCCATGTCTGTACGGGCATGAATGAGATCGACCACCCGGTAAATGTCATCAACAAACTGGCAGACAATCCGAATGCCAGCAATATCCTGCATGTCGGTTTCAATGACATCCGGCTGAATCACCCGACGACTCATTTTTTCTTCAATTGAATCAACATTTTTAACCCGGCCGACCACAAATTCAATCGGTGAGTGTTCTCCTTCAACCAAAAAGCTTTGGCGTAAACTTCGAAATTTCGTCTTCAATTCACGCACTGTCACCTCGTAAGGCCATAAAAAATTATCCCAATCGAGTTTCATCCGCACATAGTCCTTTCTTATTTCACTCGTTAATTTTAACATATAATAGATAGACAGAAGGGAGTAACGATTATGAGCGAAAATCGAGAAATTGAGGCTAAAGTCCTCTTAAGTCAGGTCAATTACCAACGGATTCAGCAAACTTTTCCTCTAAAAGCGCGCTTTCGCCAGCAGAATTTTTATTTTGAAACGCCAAATAAGCGTCTTAAACAGGCTAAAACCAGTTTACGCATTCGCTGCTATGAGGATCGCGGCGAATGCACATTGAAAGTCCCAGAACAACAGCAGTGGCAGCAACGTTTTCACGAAAGCCGTGAGCTCAATGCTGACCTCACATTGGCCGAAGCCCACGCCCTCTTAGCCGCAGCTAAAGCTGGGAACACGATTACCTTTCCGGGAATCGTCGGGCAATACTTAGCCGCGCATTACCCAGACGCACCATTAAAGCTAGTCACTTGGTCTAAGACTGATCGGAGTCTGCTTAGTGGCCCCGACCAAGTGGAGCTAACCTTGGATGATACCAGCTATCCAGACGGCTATCGCGATTACGAGCTTGAAATTGAAAATCACGTTCCAGCAGTCATCGCCAAGGTGCAGGCCGAATTAACAGCCACTTTCAAGCTGACGATTACTGCCACTAATCGCAACCAAAGCAAAATTGGCCGCGCCTTCAAACATCAAAGAGCATTATAATTGTGTTACAGTTGTCAATTTGATAAAGTAGCAGTAATCTCAATTGTTTGAAGGAGCCACAGCAGTATATGTTTGAACTGTTTTTATTTATAAATCCAATTGGTATCTATTGTTTTGATGTTGAACAAAAGGTGCAACGTGTTGCCCAACAATTACAACTTGATGTCAGGGTTCATTATGTCCTGCTGGTAGATGTCTCAATTATGACTGATGATATTTGTCGTCGCCGGTGTGAAGCACAAAAAATCGCTGAACCGATTCGTTATACCCAGATTGCTAGCCAAGCATTACATTATTTTCATGCGATCAAACTGGCTTATGGCAATAAACGTGCCCGCGAATTTTTGTTAAACTTACAAACAATTTTAAAATGCGATGCAGGTTGTTACAACGATGACTTACCTAAGCACATTGCAGAACATTTACATTTAAATTGGACGACCATTTCTGACCTACTTGGTTCGGCTGATATTCAAGAATCGATTATTAAAGATCAACAGATTGCCCGTCAGTGGCATGTCGAAAGTACCCCTACCTCAGTTATTTTCAATGATGATAACGATGAAGGTGGGATTATGCTTGAGGGCCGGATTCCTTATGAAGATCTGCTCGATTTAATGCGGCCAGATCCAGAACCTTACTTGGCAATAACATATCCCCGTTTAGTTTAAACCGCTCAAGCTAAAAAGCACTCACTGTAGTGAGTGCTTTTTTGTGTCTAACCACTGCAACACAGGATTACGCGTTCCCGGCCGCCGACTATGGCGAAAAAGCTGATCAGGTAAATCTGTGACCGTAAGTCCTGCCTGATAAAGAGCCGCAGCAATTTCTTGTCCTAATCGTGTTCGCTGCTGAATTTGCTGACG
>DIDI01000036.1:5147-32166 GCA_002418055.1 Lactobacillus sp. UBA5804
CCTGGTGCATAGCGAAAATACTGACACTGGCTCGCTTTGATTTTGCTTTGCAAGAAATGGCGCCGTCCCACAATCCAAATATCACGAATTTGTTCCTGCTGATAGCACTGATGCCGCTGGCGATATTCCGCTAATCCTAGCGGTGCACATTGAATTTCAAAGGCTAACTGAGAATGGACTAAAACATCCGCACGAATGGCGCCACCAGCCAAGACGACTTCAGTTTTTGCTGGAAAGCCATTGGCCACGAGCGCGGCCAGTAAGGTTAATTTAAGGCCATGGTGTTCGGCTTTCTCACCGCCGCCTGTGGTGAGCGATCGATGGTGACGAAAAAAAGCTTGTTTGGAAGCAACGCTTAGTAGCACACGTCCACCACAATTTGGGCATTGATAAGCGCTCTGATTAAGGTCTTTCTTACCGGTGCGAACTAACTGGGCTTCACTAATGGCTAAGACTAAAGTTGAATTTAATAAGGCTGCGTACATGCAAAATTTCCTCCTTAATATAAAGTACGCAAAAAAGGAGCCAATTGAATGGCTCCTTGCTTAAAAATCCTATTTAAAATAACTTCGTAATTGACCTAAGGCATCACGCTGAATCAAAACCTTGCCAAGGCGCTTGACGACATTAAAGTCAGCACGACTAATCGCGGTTCCAAACTCATTGGCAATCGTCCAAGCATCCATTGGTTTCAATTCACTATAATTACTATCTAAGAACGCTAAATCGAGATAGTACACACCGCGATACTCATACAAGCTTGCAGCCAAATCACTCGCTACCAGACTTTGTGCTAGTTCGGCAACAGCGGAAAGACTATTAATACGGTAAATTTCCCGTTGGTTCACATGGTCTTCATTGGGTTCTCGCACTTGGGCAGACTTAATGATTTCCGAAAAAATCGTCGTCCGGTTAACCGAATTGGCCAAGCCAGCTCCCGGATGATCACTTGTAGCCATATCCGCCTGCATCTTTTTAACTTTCTGCGGATCAGTTAAACCGCCAGCCTTACTAATCAGTAAGTCAAGCCCGCCTTTGCTGGGCATAACTTGAAACGTCACCGGCATGTTAGGTGGAAACTCATGTTGCTTATCCACTTCTTCTAAAATCGTATAAAAAAAGTCTTGAATTTTGTCTTTATCGCCTAACAAGTCCAGCATCTTTAAGCCGCGGCTTGCAAGTTCTTGCTTATCAATGCGTACACGAATGGTATTTTCATCAATATGCTCAATTTGCATCATGCCACCTCTATCTGAGAATCATTAGTCCTATTATAACGAATTTAAAGCCAAAAACAAAAGTGTTAGCGATAAGGCTAACACTTTTTTGAGCTATAAATCAGCGAGTTGCTGAGCACGTTCAAGTTCTAACCGGCGCACATGTCGTGGTAAGAAACGACGAATCTCATCTTCCTTGTAACCCACCTGCAAGCGACGATCATCCATAATGATTGGTCGCCTTAATAAACCAGGATCCTTTTCAACCATATTGAGTAATTGATCAATGGACATATCATCTAAATTAATGCGAAGCTTGGCAAATGCTGCAGATCGGGTGGAAATAATTTCTTCAGTACCATTTTCAGTTAAGCGTAAAATCTGTAATAATTCAGTTTTGTTCAGTGGCTCAGAGAAAATATTTCTTTCTTTGAAGGGGATATCGTGTTTAACCAGCCACTCTTTTGCCTTTCGACATGAAGTACAGCTAGGTGAAACAAATAAATCAACCATAAAATATCACGCTCCTTAAATGCTTGTAGCATTCTGACTATGAATCTAGTATACCATACTATTTACTGATAAAAAATAAGGTATTGTTAAGCTTCATTTTCCCGCCCGTATCTGTGCTTAATTATTGGCTAACAAAAAAACACCAAGCCTTCACTTGGTGTTTTAGAGCTATGCTTATTTGCTATGTTTGGCCATAAAATCAGCAACCAGCTGCTCATTGTCTGCATTGGTCAATGATTCGTTAACTGCCTTATCGGCTAAACCAGCTAAATCACGAGTATCAATTCGCTTCATTTCACTTCTAATGCGCAAAATTGAAGTGGCTGACATGGAATATTCATCTAATCCCATACTCAGCAAGATTGGGAACATCGTAGCGTCACCAGCGGCTTCACCACACATCCCAACCCAGATACCAGCTGCATGAGCAGCGTCAATTGTGTGCTTAATTAAGCGCAAAACTGATGGGTTATATGGCTGATAGAGGTAAGAAACGTTATCATTACCACGATCAGCAGCCATCGTGTATTGAATCAGGTCGTTCGTCCCAATTGAGAAGAAATCAACTTCCTTAGCAAACTGGTCAGCTAAAATGGCAGCGGCTGGAACTTCAATCATCATCCCAATTTCGTACTTACCAATCTTAACGCCTTGCTTGCTTAAAGCTTCGTGCTCTTCCTTCAAGATTTGCTTAGCCTTACGTAATTCACCTAAAGCCCCAATCATTGGGAACATGATGCACAGACGGCCAAAAGCAGAGGCCCGCAATAATGCCCGCAATTGTGTCCGGAAAATTGCTTCATTCTTAAGTGACAACCGGATTGCGCGGATACCCAAGAATGGGTTCATCTCATCAGGTAAATCCCAGTAATCCAGATGCTTATCGCCACCAATATCCATGGTCCGGATCACAACTGGCTTGCCATCCATCCCTTCGATGACTGCTTTGTAAGCGGCAAATTGATCATCTTCAGTTGGGAAATCACTAGAATTCATGTACAAGAATTCAGTCCGGTAAAGACCAACAGCTTCAGCACCGTTGTCTTTAACACCAGTCATATCGTTAGGCGTCCCAATGTTAGCAGCAATTAAGAAATGCTTGCCATCGGCAGTCGTTGAAGGCTCATCCTTCAGCTTACGCCATTCAGCCTTTTGTTTCTTAAAAGCCGCACCCTTGGCTTCAAACTTAGTCACTTCAGCGTCACTTGGTAAAATAACGGCTGAACCGTCTAAACCATCAACCACTAATAATTGACCATTTTCCACGTCAGTGGTAATCGTTTCAGTTCCAACCACAGCAGGCAATTCTAATGAACGTGCCATAATGGCTGAATGAGCTGTCCGACCACCAACGTCGGTGACAAACCCCTTAACAAACTTCTTGTTTAATTGGGCGGTATCACTCGGTGTTAAGTCATGTGCAACCACAACCACTTCATGATCAATCGAAGCTGGATCTGGTAACTGCTTGCCTAACAAGTGCGCCATCACCCGTTTCGTGACATCGCGAACATCTGCTGCACGCTCTTGCATATAGGGATTGTCAGTCATTCCTTCGAAAATAGCGATGAAGTTTTGAGCAGTAGCGTCCAAAGCAACTTCAGCATTTTCTTTGGCATTCTTGATTTCAGTCTCAATGGCACCAGTAAACTCTGGGTCGTTTAAAATCATCAAATGGGCTTCAAATACTTGTGATTCTTCTTCGCCAAGCGTCTTCTTGGCAACATCGCGAATTGCTTCAACTTCAGCGCCAGAATCTGTAATCGCTTTCTTAAAGCGCAAAACTTCAGCACCGACATCCTCAATCGCTTTTTTAGTGAAAGACAAATCAGGCTCTACCAGCAAATATGCTGGGGCGACTGCAATGCCATCACTAGCTGCAATCCCGTTTAAAGTCTTCGTCATTATTCAGCCAAACCTTCTTTAGTCATGGTATCAGCAATGGCAGCAATGGCTTCCTTAGCATCATCACCGTCTGCTTTAATGGTGATATCAGCATTTTGACCAACGCCAAGTGACATCACACCCATAATAGACTTCAAGTTAACAGACTTGTCGTTGTAATCAAGACTAATGTCTGAACCGAACTTAGAAGCTGCTTGCACTAATAAAGTAGCTGGACGTGCGTGGATACCTGTTTCTGCAATAATGTGAAATTCGCGTGATTCCATGGTAATTATCTCCTTATCAACTGTTAACTTCAAATAATACTCATCGGCTACTACATTATCATTTTTTAGCTCGTAAAACAACAATAATGTAACAGTTTACATCTTCTAATCGGTTAAATCTTGCCGGCGATAGATAATCGTACCGCCACGCAAAGCCCGCCCCGTGATGTCTTGACGTTTTTCATAAGTGCGTAATTGCCGCTGAAATTCAAAAGCATCAGCTGGGGTCACCTCATACTCTTGCCGCTTCCCTGCGACTAATTCATCTAGTACTTGCTGATAATCGGTCATGCTGAACTCCTTTCCTAATAGCTTCCATTATAATCGGAAAGCGAGATTGAGCAACTTTACACGTTTTGAGTCTTAGCACTTGACGTGTTAGAGTGCTAAATGTAAACTCTATTTAAGATCTAAAAAAGGGACCTACATTAAGAAAGGTGGTCATGACGTGATTTGTGAAAATTGTCAAAAGCGACCTGCTTCCATCCACTTATTCGCAAAAATCAATGGTGAAAGCCGTGAACTCAATTTATGTCAAACCTGTTATTCTAACTTACGTGCTGAACAAGGAGGTACTGCGATGAATCAAAACAATGAAAATTTATTCGGCGATTTTGACGAATTCTTTAATTCATTAAATGGTGAGCGGCGCGAAAACCGCGGTGCAATTCCGCAAGGACAACCCGATCGTGGCAATGGTGGCGGTACAGGCGGCGGTAACAAGAGTTTGCTAGCACAATTTGGGACTGACTTAACCGATTTAGCTAAAAAGGGTAAAATCGATCCTGTCATTGGCCGCGACAAAGAAATTGCCCGGGTGATTGAAATTCTAAATCGCCGGACGAAGAACAACCCGGTCCTCATTGGGGAAGCTGGGGTTGGTAAAACTGCGGTGGTCGAGGGCCTAGCCCAACAAATTGTTGACGGTTCAGTCCCAGCTAAACTGCAAGACAAACGGATTATTTCGCTTAACGTAGTTTCACTCGTGCAAGGCACTGGAATTCGTGGTCAGTTCGAGCAACGGATGCAACAACTGATTAAAGAGCTTCAAGGCAATCCGAACATCATTCTCTTCATTGATGAAATTCATGAAATTGTTGGTGCTGGGAATGCTGAAGGTGGCATGGATGCGGGTAATATTATCAAACCAGCTCTGGCACGCGGTGAATTGCAACTCGTTGGTGCCACTACGATTAAGGAATACCGTGAAATTGAGAAGGACTCGGCGCTTGCCCGCCGGTTCCAGCCAGTTTCTGTACGTGAACCTTCAATTGACGAAACCATCCAAATTCTTAAAGGGATTCAAAAGCGGTACGAGGATTATCACCATGTCACTTACACGGACGAGGCCATTGAGGCAGCTGCTAAATTATCAGCCCGCTACATTCAAGACCGCTTCCTACCTGACAAGGCAATTGACCTCTTGGACGAAGCTGGTTCACGCATGAACCTGACGATTCCATTTGTTGATAAAGCTAAGGTGGCAGAACGAATCCAAGCAGCCGAAGAGCTCAAGAAGACTGCTTTAAAGAATGAAGATTACGAAAAAGCGGCTTACTACCGTGATCAAATTGAAAAATACGAAAAGCTCAAGGACCAGCATGTTGATCCAGACAAGTCACCGGTTATCACTGACAAGATTATGAACAAGATTGTCGAAGAAAAGACGAAGATTCCGGTTGGCGAAATTCAAAAGCACGAAGAAGAACAATTGCAGAATCTTGGACCTGATTTGGAAGCAAGTGTGATTGGACAAAACCAGGCGGTTGACAAGGTCGCTCGCGCGATTCGGCGTAACCGGATTGGATTCAACGAATCTGGACGCCCAATTGGCTCCTTCCTCTTCGTTGGCCCAACTGGCGTTGGTAAGACTGAACTAGCCAAACAGCTAGCTAAGCAAATGTTTGGCTCAGAAGATGCCATGATCCGCTTCGACATGTCAGAATACATGGAACAGTATTCCGTATCGAAGTTAATCGGGTCTGCTCCTGGTTATGTCGGCTACGAAGAAGCTGGTCAGTTAACCGAACGAGTTCGTCACAACCCTTATAGCCTAATTTTGTTAGACGAAATCGAAAAAGCCCATCCGGATGTTCTAAACCTGTTCTTGCAGATTTTAGATGATGGTCGCTTGACTGATTCACAGGGCCGGACAGTATCGTTTAAGGATACCATTATTATCATGACGTCTAACGCGGGTCAAGGCATTTCTCGTGCCAGTGTTGGCTTCAACGCTGAAAATGCAACCCCAACAGCTGAGAGTGCTCGTAACGACATGACTTCCTTCTTCAAACCAGAATTTCTAAACCGGCTCGATGATGTCATCGAATTTAGCCCACTATCAAAAACTGATTTAATTAAGATTGTCGACTTACTACTAGCCAAAACAAACCGGATGGTTCAGGATCAGGGGTTGCATATTGAGGTGACCCCAGCTGCCAAAGAAAAATTGGTCGACGAAGGCTTCAACCCAGCCATGGGTGCACGACCATTACGTCGGACCATTCAAGAAGAAATTGAAGATAAGGTCGCTGACTTTAAGCTCGACCATGTCAATGCTAAGAATTTCAAGGCTGATTTAGTGGACCATCAGATTGTCATTCAAGAAATGACCCCATCAGTTTCAGATTCTACCCAAGTAACTAAATAATCCATTTACCCACGACTTTTTCATTGTAAAACCTGAATAAGTGTATACTTAAGGCAAAGAGTGAGAGAAGCCAGAAACGGGGGAAACAATGCACTTAATTGATGTTACCAACAGCTACGCTGAGTTAGTTCACAGTCAGTTGAATACGACCGATGCGAACTATGTTAAAGTCTATTCATTGGGTAAAACGTCAGTCGTTTACACTGAAAATCGTTTAAGTATTGGCATTGTGCTTGAAAACCACGAACGCCGGATACGCGAAGATGAAATTGAATTCGTAACCAAGCGCTTACTCGCCAAGTATCAAGGTTCTCATACCTTGACAGTTGACAATAACCGCCATGTTATTGAAATTCATACCACTAAATAGCCCACTTAGACTTAAAAAGCACTTCATTACTAAAGGTAATGAGGTGCTTTTTTATTGCTTAAATTATATTTTTTCAGTCAACACTACGTCAGGGTACTTGTCTTGGAAGAAGCGCTGCGCAAATTCATTTTCAAATAGGAAAAGTGGATTGCCATAACGGTCCTTCACCAACAAGTTGCGTGAACTCGACATGCTAGGATCGAGTTGCTCGGGCTTAATCCAACGTGCCACGCGATGGCCGATAGATTCCATTGTCACTGCTGAATGGTATTCATTCTGCATCCGGAATTGAAAGACTTCAAACTGCAATTGCCCAACAGCGCCTAAAATATAGTCATCCGTTTGATAATTCTGATACAGCTGAATGGCCCCTTCTTGGACTAATTGATTAATCCCCTTGTGGAAGGACTTTTGCTTCATCACGTTTTTAGCACTGACCCGCACGAATAATTCTGGTGTAAATTCTGGTAACGGTGCGAAAACTTGTTTTTTACCGGTATAAATACTATCGCCAATTTGGAAATTACCGGTATCATACAAACCAACAATATCACCGGCAACGGCATCCGCAACTTGGACCCGCTGACTAGACATAAATTCGGTCGCATTATTCAACCGGATTGTCTTACCGGTACGGGCTAGTTGGACATCCATCCCCTTGTGAAACTCGCCGCTACAAATGCGCACAAAGGCAATTCGATCGCGGTGTTGGGGATTCATATTAGCTTGAATCTTAAAGACGAAGCCCGCAAATTCCGGTGTATCAGGCGCAAGTTCCTCGCCCTCATTGACAGAATGACTAGCTGGTGCTGGTGCCAAGTCAACAAAGGAATTAAGGAAGGTTTCCACCCCAAAATTGGTTAAGGCTGAGCCAAAATAAACAGGGGTTTGCTGACCAGCAATTATCTTACTGCGGTTAAATTGATTTCCGGCCATCTTGATTAGTTCAATGGCCTCTTGGGTTTCCTTAAACTGCGGATCACTCGCAAGTGGTTCATCAGCTGGTAAGTCACCAGCAGCATCGAGTGGTACAAAGCGGTCAGCGTCAGATTTGCGATACAACTCGACCCGCTGATTTCGCAGGTCATACAACCCTTGCAAGGTTTGGCCCATCCCAATTGGCCAGTTCATAGCGACTCCTTCAATCCCCAGCACTTCCTCTAATTCAGCAATTAAATCGAGTGGTTCACGCCCATCCCGATCAAGCTTATTCATAAAAGTAAAGATGGGGATGCCGCGCTGCTTAACCACTTTGAATAACTTCTTTGTTTGTGGCTCAATCCCCTTAGCAGCATCAATCACCATGACCGCCGCATCGACCGCCATTAAGGTCCGATAAGTGTCTTCAGAAAAGTCTTGGTGTCCAGGCGTATCTAAGATATTGACCCTTTTGCCTTGAAACTCAAACTGCATCACTGAACTCGTTACCGAGATCCCACGCTTTTTCTCAATTTCCATCCAATCGGAAGTGGCATAATGCCCTGTTTTACGGGCTTTAACCGTCCCGGCATTACGAATAACCCCACCAAACAGTAACATCTGTTCCGTAATGGTAGTCTTACCGGCATCCGGGTGGGAAATAATGGCAAAGGTGCGACGCTCGTTTACCTTGGCTAATAAATCACTCATTAATCTGTCTCACTATCTTCTTTCTGTTCGACCTGCTTTTTTGGAAGCGTCAAAAGTAGAGTGCTCAGCCTTGAGCCTTGCATTCTACGCGTTGTTAGCCGCATCCCATTTGGCAAATCAATACTTAACTTTTCATTTTTGGCGGGAATCAGCCCTAACTTGGTAATCATATACCCAGCAATCGTATCCACATCTTCCATCGCCAACTTCGTGCCAAATTTTTCATTGAAATCATCCAGTGGCATTTTGCCATAAATGACATAATGGTGGGCATCTAGCTCATTAAACAGCACTTCAACGGGATCAACTTCATCATCAATATCCCCCACAATTTCTTCAATTAAATCTTCAATGGTCGCTAACCCAGTGACGCCACCATACTCATCTAATAAAATCGCCAGTTGTTGCTTCGTACGCTGCATTTCCATCAGCAATTCGCCGAGCTCTAGTTTTTCTGGCGCAAATAATGGCGGGGTCATCACATCACCATAATCAAGCACATCAAAACCAAGCTTGCGCGCCTTGCGTAATACTGTTCGAATATGAATCACACCAACAATACGATCTTTATCATGTTGGTAAACTGGAATACGCGAATAAGGTTGACTTAAAATCGCATCTAGATTAGCTTGGAAGGGATCATCCATGTCCACCATAAAGGCGTCAGGCCGAGCCACCATGACCTCGCGCACACTTTTTTGCTCAAAGTTTAAAATGCCACGCAGCATGCGATATTCAGAATCAGTAATTTTTTGATGACGCTGTAATTGACTGATTTCATGAATTAAATGGTCTTTTGGTGTTTCTTCCTTTGCCGGAGCAAATTTGCTACGTAACCGATCAAAGATGGTTTCCGCCGCAGGGTCACTACTCATCTGTTGCTCTCTTTCTTCCGCTATCAACTGTACGTAAATATTGCTATTATAGCATAGACCAGAGCATAATATGCTAAAATAGCCTTTAAGAAACGAGGTTCCTGCTATGAAAAAGAATCACCTGTTATTAGTCTTCACTTTTTTATTAGTTATTCCCTATCTTTGCAGTCTGACCATCATTGGCATTGGCTATAATGCGCTTGTCTTACATTCAGCAGAATGGTTTCGCTCAATGGTTGGCTCACTTTGTGGTGCTTTGATTATGTTCGCAATTAAAGCAACCATTCAGCGGCCACTAGACTTACTAGCCAACGAAACGACCGAGCCGTTGTTGAAACAGTCGCTCCGGCTATTCAGTGTCCGCCGAAGACGTAAGCTGCTTGTGTTCAATATCATTATCGACTTTTTTCTCTGCTATGGCGCGACCATTCTAGTACGCGACTGGCTCACCCTAGATCAGATTGTCGGGACCACTATTGGCTACGTCTTCTTGGTAATGTTCATTTCCACTTGCCTTGGTGCGTATGTCGAATACGATCAACTTGCCCTTAAACCACGCTAACTTGAACATAACTGCTTAATGACTGACCCCTAAGTACAAACTTTGGGTCAGTTTTTGTTTGTCTAAATCAAGCGTCTCAAGTAAATATGGCGTGGGACTGTCACCCAAATTTTGGTAAACAGCCACCCCCTGCTGCGCCAAAGCGTGTAGAAAATCAGGGATTGTCTGGCTAAGCGGACGATCAAAAGCTGCTAAATTACCAGCCTGAACCCGTTGAGCAATTCGGGCAGCAGGTAATTCATAAGCTAGTAACCCTGCTCCTGGCGTTAATGGCTTAAGACTAACTAGCCCGTACCAATACATGAAATGGCTAGGACCGAAGACTAATAGCCGGGCCCGCTCCTGAGTCTTACCCGTATTTTGCAACCAGCTTTGAAAAGCCGAATCTGCCTCAAGCGTCGCATTTTCAGCCTGAAAAGATTGCTGCTGGTCCATTAAACTGTCAGGAACTGGTTTTCCCGTAAATACTAACTTGGCTTGTTCCATGTGATTCTCCGCTTACTCCTATTAATATTCTGCTAGCTCTGAAAACGAAATAATCTCGCCTGCTAAAAAAGCACTAATTTGGTTACCCGAAAAACCATGCTGATACAGGTACTGACGCATCTTTTGCTGTTGCTGCGCAGCTGGCAGGCGTCTAAAACGTTTATATGCCTTGATACCCTGCCGCTTAAGCGCTTCAAGTTCATCATCGCCTTCACTGACTGGTTCCGCACTGGCCAAAATAGTGGTCAGTAAATCCCCGCTAAACCCATGGCTACGTAATTTGGCTTGCATTTTTCGGCTAACTTCACGGCTCGATAATTTTCCAACTTGACTGGTTAACGAGCGAATAATTTTTTGTCCAATCGGTAGCCAGTCATCATCTGGCACTGCAGCCAGGGCATTCTCAGCCAGTTCAACAGCAATCCCCTTTTGGGCTAATTGCCGCGCAAGGCTCATTGGCCCATGACTCCCAACTCGTAAATTATGTTTAATAAATAACTGGACATATGCTTCATCATCCAATAAACCAAGGTCGGTCAACTCTGCCACCGCATGCGCTAGTGCTTGCGGACTGGCACCTTTTTTGGTGAGATAGAGACTCACTTCATGCACTGTGCGTGGTTCATAACTCAAATACTGGGCGGCTAAATCACTGACTTTAGCATCCACATCAAATTGCTGAATTGCGGCAACTTGCTGATCAGTTAACGTTTTACCCTTTAGCAGCACGAATTCTGCTAAAGTTTTCTCGCTCACCGAAAAAGCATAGTGACCATCTAAAAACAAATTATAACGGTGCTGGCGCTTTTGGGCCGTCACACTAGTAATTGTTGCCATTTTAAATCCCCCTGTTACCTTAATGCTAGCAAACTTTCACCAAACTTGCGAAGAACTTTTAGTTCGCGTTACAATAATTACGTTAATTATGTTTTTAGTAGAAAGAAGACTCATGCCTCAACAAACGAAGCAGCCAGCCCACCATACCCGTGATGTGATTATTACCATTAAACGTCTCGGCATTAATGGTGAAGGAATTGGCTATTATAAGAAAAAGATTATTTTTATCCCTAAGGCACTCCCTGAGGAAGTCGTGGTTGCCAAAATTACGGCAGAATATCCGCGTTATCTCGAGGGTGAACTCGTGCGCATTAAGGAAAAATCACCACAACGCGTGCCTTTTCCCAAGAATGTTAATCCCGCAGTGGGCGGATTAGAGCTCGCACATTTAAGTTACCCTGCCCAACTCGCTTATAAAAAGGACAATCTGGTCGAAGCCCTCAACCGTTATCGTCCGCGTGGCTATCAAAAGTATAAAATCAAGGCTACGATTGCTGCCCCAGCTGAATGGGGTTATCGCAATAAGGCTTCATACCAACTAGAACAAGACCACAAACAGATCAAGCTAGGCCTCTATGCCCCTAACTCACATGACTTACTCGACTTGCCAGTGATGCCAACACAAAGTGATGCGACCCAAACAGTTGAGCGGTCTGCGAAAGCCTTAATTGAGCGCCTGCAGGTTCCAATTGCCAATAAGTGGCACCGCAGAGATGGCGTTAAAACGGTGGTCGTACGCGAAGCCATTAGTAGTGGTGAAATTCAAGTTACTCTGATTACCATCGGCCACAAAATCGCCAACTTGGCTGAACTAGCCACTGAATTACTCAAGCTAAAAGGCGTCGTGAGTGTCTATCAGAATGAAAACGACTGGCAGAATCCGCAACTCTGGGGTAATAAGACTGAAAAATTAGCGGGACAAAACCAAATTATCGAAACCATGCTTGATAAAAAATTTGCGTTATCACCACGGGCCTTTTTCCAGTTAAATCCAGCCCAAACAGTTAACCTCTATCAAGTAGCGTTAAAATATCTCGACTTGCAGCCAGATATGACCTTAATTGATGCCTATGCAGGGGTAGGAACCTTAGGGATTCTAGCCAGTGACCGCGTCAAACAGGTTGTTGGGATTGAAAGCATCCCCGAAGCAGTGGCCGATGCCCAACATAATGTGGCACTTAATCACATTAAAAATGCTGATTATGTCCAAGGAAATGTTGATCGGGTCTTGCCTGAATTACAAGCTGAAGGTTTGCCGATTGATGCCCTAATTGTGGATCCACCGCGAACTGGCTTAGCTAAGAGTCTGATTAAAACCTTACTACGGGTTAAACCTAAGACTTTTGTCTACATTTCTTGCAACCCATCAACGCTAGCACAAGATTTAATTCTCTTGACGCAGGCATATGATGTCCGGGTAATCCAGAATGTGGATATGCTGCCACAAACGCCACGTTGCGAATGTGTCGTTAAGCTAATACGACGTTAAATAATGATAAAAAAAGACGACTGTGATTGGAGTATCACAGCCGTCTTTTTTATTGTGGACAGGGTTAAAGAACTTAACGAACTAATTATACCTCACCTCGCAAGCGAGGCTTTTCAAAGGAACAACCGCTAGTTGAAAATCAAACCGATTATCGACTACTGTCTACGAACTAAAGCAATTCAACCAAATGCTAGCTTCACTTAACGTAAGCTAGAGGGTTTCATGATTAAGGTAATCCAAGCAAACAACAGTTTTCAAGTACTACACTATTACATCTTCCCCATCCACCATAGTTATCATAGCATGCCTAGTAAGCGGTTGCAACTTTAATGCACATACTTGGCGAGAAACTTTTCGACGTGCCAACGATACTCCCGCGGGTAAGTTTCAAATGACTTGGCATGCGTCACGCCTTTGGTGACCCACAACGCCTTAGGCCCTTTGCTAGCCCGATAATTCTGATAGACCATCGCGGTTGGCACAAAAGTATCACGATTACCATGAATAAACAGCATCGGCCGCCGGTTATGGGTTAAACTCTGGCGCGCAGAGCCATCTCCCATAAAATATCCCACCTTGATTCGGTTAATCCCACTCAAAATTTCCACTAATGGAAAACGCGGAAAGGCTGGTAAATGGTAGAGCTGCTTAGCCTCATGTTCAATTTCATCTTTAACGCTAGTGTAGCCACAATCCTCAACGAAGGCTTTTACCTGCTGTGGTAATTTCAAACCACTCGTCATCATGGTTGTCGCCCCACCCATGGACACGCCAAAGATAACCACTTGGCTCTTTTTACCGTTATGGGCAATGACGCGATTAACCCAGCGCCGCACATCGTAACGCTCTGGCCAGCCATAGCCAATATAATGGCCCTGACTCTGACCTTGTGCTCGCGCATCTGGCAAGAGGGTGTTATAACCAAGTTGGTGGAACATGGCAGCATATTCACCCATGGTATTTTTATTTCCCATATAACCGTGTAAAATAATGGCAGTTTTATGCGAACCAGCTTTCGGAAGGTAATTCGCATCAAGGCGATAATGACCACTCGCTGACTGCATCAACCAATGCTGTTTGGGTGCTTGGCGATACCACTGACGATTGCGATAAACCATGCTAGTCCGTTTGAGCGGCGTATGTGACCCTAAAAAGCTCTTTTTACCAGGGATGACCGCTAAGCGAAAGAAATAAAGTCCCGCACCCGTAAAAATGAGCGCAACCACTAACAACACCAGTAGCAAGCGGATGATGATCCCCCGACTTAATCTTTTCAAATGATGACCTCCTCGTCACTTCAATGACAATAACAACTAGTATAGCATTTTAAACCTATGAGGTAATGCCAGATGCAACTCACTAATTTTTTACAACTGATTAATGATCTTGATCCTGAAACACGTTTTTATTTCAAAATAGCGGGACACACTTATCCCCTAGCAAAATTTACCCTATCCAGCCAAGAATGCTTGGCTGTGACTGGCAATCGGGCGCTTACCCGGCAGCAAATGGGGCCACTACTTGTCAATCTCCATCACAAAAATACGCCGCTCCGGGTGCAAGCCAATCAAAAAAGCGTTGCGGTTTACGGCTTACAGTTTAATCTGCAAGCACATACTGCAACGCTTCGTTAATTCACATTACTGCTGGCGATACTGCCGGACACCATGTTTAGTCCCAGCAAAATACCAACGGCCTGGCAGCTCATCACTGGTGAGCACCTGATTAGCTTTTGGTGGCCGCGCAGCTAACTCAAAGAGGGCTTCATACTCCGCAACCGAAACTCGCTGCCGCACATCAAGCATGGCTATGTCGTCAGCCGGTGAAAGGCGTTTGTCATAACCAGCTTGTAATTCGCCGGCAAAGAATTCACCAATCGCTCCTGACCCATAAGAAAAGAGGCCAATCAGTGCTGGCGTTGTTAAAGTGGCCCGCTCTAGTAAACTCAATAAGCTGAGATAAAGCGACCCGGTATAAATATTCCCAACACGCATGGCCAACTGCTTTGATGCAATGAAATGTTCACTTAGCATGGTTTGAGCTGGTTTGTCTAGATTAGCCAGCGCTAATTGGTTCGCCTTAAATCCCATTTTGGTAAACGGCAGATGATAAACGATGGCGCTAAAATCATTACCATTAAATCCCGTTTGCGCTTGATAAGTCTTAAATGTCTTGGTAAAAAAATCAAGATATACTTCTTTGGAATATTTACCATCTACTTTGGCAAATGGTGACTCATTTGGACGCCAGAAGTCATTGATGTCATCACTCCAATTGCTATGTTCTGCTCGCAACGCTAAAATAGCAGGCTTAGTTGACAATAATAAGCTGATACTACCAGCGCCTTGTGTCACTTCCCCGCTGGATGACACCCCATAACGGGCAATGTCGGAACCAATAACGAGCGCTGTCTGATTCGGGTGAGCTGCCAAATAATCACGGGCAATCATGACCGCCGCGGTCAAGCCGTAACAAGCTTCCTTCACCTCAAATGCCCGCACGGCACCTGGTAAATGTAGGGCCTGTTTCATAAATAGAGCGGCCGCCTTTGATTGATCAATACCACTTTCGGTCGCCACAATGAGCAACCCGACGCGGCGCACATCCACCCGGTCCCAGTACCGCAAGGTCGCATTGATCCCCATGGAGACAATATCCTGAGTTTGATCAGCTACCGCCATCTGCTGCTGGCCAATGCCAGTCAGGACTTTATTAGGATCAATCCCTCTGGCTTTAGCAAGATCAACCATATCAAGGTATTTATTAGGGGTAAAAAAGCCAATTTGATCAATTCCGATATTCATTTTTCTCCCTCAACTCTGTCAAAATTGCTTCTGCTTCTGCCAGGCCATATGACTGCCGAGCTAGCAATACCTGCAACACTGCCTGCTGCTCACTTGGACTAGCAGCTAGTCCAGCAACTAGCTGCCGAGTTTGTAATTTCATGTGTCCGTGCTGAATCCCGTCAGTGCTCAGCGCCAAAAGGGCCGCAAAATTGCTGGCTAAGCCAACACTAACAATGACTTCAGCTAACTCCTGAGCTGTCTTAATGCCAGCCATCGCAATATTTTGACGTACTTCGGGTCTGCTAGCCAGTGAACCACCTACCACGCCAGTCGCAAGTGGTAGTGTAAGTTCGCCGACTAATTGATCATCAATTACCTGCCACCGGCTTAAGCTGCGATAGACGCCAGTACGACTCGCTTGCATCCCACAAGCAGCTTCAACTGCCCGAAAATCTTGGCCAAAGGCTAAGAGAGCAGCATCGACCCCATTCATAATGCCTTTGTTATTAGTCACGCCGCGGCGAGCATCCTGCTGCCCCACCTGGCTCAATTGCGCTAAGCGGTTAGCGGTCTCACCCCCGCCGACTAGTGCAAGCGGTAAGATCACTTTGGCACTGGCAAATTGGCTTGGCGCATTCGATAAAATGGCGGCCAAGCGTTCGCTAACTCCAGGAAACGATTGTAATTGTTTCCCCAGAAACTCTAAAATACTATTCACTTTATTAGCACCCATCGCTTCAGCCGGGTCGACCAAGACCTCGACATAAGCAACGCGCTCAACTTGTCTAGCTGACAGCCGCTTGATACCACCACCATGGGCAATCAGCCGCAGAAAGCTTTGATTAGTCGCCAGTTTCAACCGAGGTAATTGAGTCCTTAAATCAGCTAGCTTAAAAGCTGGCGTCACTGCTAAAATGAGCTGGCCAATGAGTCCTCGTCGTAAGCTACTGGTTTGCACCCCGCCAGCTTGATTAAAACAACTGGCGCCGTGATTAGCAGCAGCAATGACACTCGCTTCTTCCGTGGCTAGTGGTACCCGGTAAGGTCGTCCTTGAATGATCAAGCGAGGAATCAGCCCTAATGGCAAGGTAAGACTACCAATGACATTTTCACTTAATTGTTCCAGACCTGCTAAAGTTTTCGGGTCAACCGGTAGTAATTGCACCCCGTCAGCCGTTAACTTGGCCCGGCGTTGCTCGGCGGTTAATTGATAAAATTTCATGCTAATACCCGCTTAATTTCATAGGCAATCGCGAGTCCGCCGCCAATGCACAAAGACACTAAAGCCCGCCGCCCGTCGACTTCTTTTAAGCCCGCTAACGCATTGAGTACCAAGCGAGCACCACTAGCAGCTAACGGATGGCCTAATGCAATCGCACCACCAACGGGATTCAGCCCATCTGCTGGCAAGTCCAAATCCCGCCTAATGGCAACACAAGGGGCAGCAAAGGCTTCATTCACCTCAATCCAGTCATAATCTGCCAGCGTTTGACCCGTTTTTCTAAGTAGGGCCTTAATTGCGTGATAAGGTGCATACCCCATCCAATTGGGATCAACTCCAACTTCAGCATATGCCCCTAGCACACCAAGGGGTGCAAGGCCAACTGCTGCGGCGCGCTGCGGCGTCGCTAGTAATAACATCGCTGCGCCATCACTCACGGGTGACGCATTTCCGGCAGTTACCCGGCCAGCTGGTTGAAAAATAGGTTTCAATTGGCTCAAACGTGCCACATTAGTTTCAGGTCGCAGTCCTTCATCATGGTCTAGTTCGGCTGTAGGGATGACCTGGCTGTTAAAAAAGCCACGCTGCCACGCCGCTGCCGCTTTTTGTTGGCTCCGGCAAGCAAACTCATCCATCTCAGCACGGCTAACTTGATACCGTTCTGCCACCTTTTCTGCAGTGACTCCCATTAATTCCTGTGAAAAAGCATCCCGCAAGCCATCTTGCATCATGGTAGCGACCGGTGCCTGATTAGCAGCCTCTGCTAGCTGTATTTCAGGTGCTTGGGTCATACTCTCAGCACCACCAACTGCGACTAATCCAGCATCGCCTAACCGCATTTGGGCCTCAGCAAGGCGCAACGCCTTGAGGCTTGAGCCACACACTTCATTTATCGTCACTGCTTGGCTGCTCACGCTGAGCCCACTCGCCAAGGCCACCTGACGCGCTAAATTTTGACCCAAGCCAGCACTCAAGACATTGCCCAAGAAAACTGCATCAACCTGGCTTGCGGCGAGTGAAACCTGCTTAAGCATTCCGCTTAAAGCCGTCTGCCCGAGCATTAAAGCACTACACTGTCGTAGCCCACCGCGGTACTTGCCAAATGGCGTCCGTACCCCAGCTACGATATAGATGTCGTTCATGTTTGTTTACTCCTTTTAGTCGTGAACTAGAATGACATAAGAATACCCAATCAGGCAGGTTTAAGTCAAGCGCTTTATTATCAGCTTAAAGAAAACACAATAATTAGGCGAACACAAAAAGCGATACCAATTGGTATCGCTTTTAAAGTGGTCATCATCATTTACTTTTGATGATGCTTCTGGTCTTCGGCTGATAGCTTGCGACCAAGTTTAATAATATATTCTCGTAAGGCATCTTTGGTTTCAGGATGTGTTAGCCCATAACCAATTGAGGTTTCAAGATACCCTTCCTTGTTGCCAACATCATGGCGCTCGCCATTGAAAACGCGGGCAAACACCCGTTGTGTCTTGTTCATCGTATCAATGGCGTCAGTTAACTGAACTTCACCATCACGACCAGGTTTTTGATGGGCTAAAATATCGAAAATTTCTGGTGTCAACAAGTAGCGGCCAATAATAGCATAATCACTTGGCGCTTTATCTACTTCTGGCTTTTCCACAAATGACTTCACATTAATGAGGCCAGGAGAAATTTCACCAGTGGGCTCAATGACCCCATACTTAGAAACTTTTTCATGTGGGACCTGCATCACCGCAATCGTTGACGCATGAGTCGTATTATAGCTGTCAATCAACTGCTTAGTAAGCGGAACGCTATCAGACATCAAGTCATCGCCTAACATGACCGCAAATGGTTCATCCCCAACAAAGCTTCGAGCCCGTAAAATAGCATCCCCTAGCCCCTTAGGATGTGGTTGCCGCGTAAAGTAAAGGTTAACACCCAAATTGGTAATCTCTTGAGTCAGTTTCAGTAATTTCAACTTTCCCGTTGCTTGTAAATCTTGTTCAAGCTCCGGATTCGAATCAAAGTGATCTTCGATTGGACGCTTACTCTTCCCAGTAACAATTAGGATATCCTCAATTCCAGAGGCTTTAGCTTCTTCAACAATGAATTGAATCGTTGGTTTATCAACAATTGGTAGCATTTCCTTTGGCATTGCCTTCGTGGCTGGCAAGAATCTCGTTCCTAAACCGGCAGCGGGAATAATGGCTTTTCTTACTTTCATAAAATGATCAGCTTTCATAACTATTATTATCTTTCCTATTAGACACTTCTATCATACCAAATTTATCTCTTTTGAGAAGTCCGCTTGCTAGATTTTTTCGAAAAAAAGCGTAGCATCCCACGTACTGAATAATCCAGATCCCCATTGCGTAAATTAACTAGCGCAACGTTAAGCGTTGTTCCGAAGAGTAGCACCAAACTCACTAGATTGAGCCACAGCATGAACAAAATAAACGTCCCAACAATACCGTAGTTTTCCCAGCGAATCGTGAAATGCTGCAAATAATAGCCAAACAACCACGATAATAACAGCCAGCCCGCTTCAGTACAAATCAGCCCCGGCCAAATCACCCGCTTCTTAATGCGGATATTAGGCAGTGCATAATTGAGATAGTAAATGGCAACTGCCATCAAAATGATAAGGACGTGATACCGGTAGTGCAAAATGCTCTGAATAGCAGCAATATGGGTATAATCTAGCAGCGGTGTCAAGCTTGCTAAAATCTGTTGTCCGAAAATAAAGGTCAAGGCAACGGCCATAAAGATCACAATCATCAGGGTCGTCAACAGTACCGTCACTGACCGAACCAACAAAAACTCTGCTAAATTCTGTTTCAATTCTTCAGCATGCACCCCATACAGCCGGTTCATTCCAATGCGAATTGCATTGACTAAAGAAGAAAATGACCAAACCGCAGTGATAACCCCAAAAGACAAGACCCCGTTACTTTTACTCGTTAATAACGACTGGACAATCGGTAAGACGAACGTTGAGACTTTTCCGGGAAAGACAATTTCAACATACTGAGCTACAAAATCCGGACTAATATGAAACAGCGGCAAAATATTACCCGCAATAATAATAATGGGGAAGATTGAGAACAGCATATAATACGCAATCACAATCGCACTTTGAATGACCTCGCCACGGGTAAAGGCAGTTGATAAGGCCTTGAAAAGACGACGTATTTGTAATTGGAAACGGGGCTGGGAAGTTTTTGTCATAAGTTAATTAGTCAGTCAATTCATCAAAATGAGGGATGTACTTTTCATAGCCATCATAAGGTTTTTGTAAAGTTAAAATCTTAGGGCCATCTTTAGTAATCACAAAAGTATGTTCAAATTGGGCGCTCTTAGAGTGATCAGGAGTCGCATAATAAACCCAATCATCCGCTGGATCATTGACGGTCACTTGTTTAATGTGCCAATCACCACCAGCTTCAATCATTGGTTCAACCGTGATAGTCATGCCTTCACGCAACCGGAGTCCATGACCAGCTTTACCCCAGTGTGGCACCTCTGGATCTTCATGGATGCTCGGCTGGATACCGTGACCAACTAGTTCACGGACATCACCATAGCCATGTTCATTTTCAGTATAATTTTGAATGACTGCACCAATATCACCAATCCGGTTACCAATGACAGCTTGGTCAATTCCTAGGTACATAGCCTTTCTGGTCGTCTCTACTAAAGCTAAATCAGCCTCAGAAACCTTTCCCACTGGATATGTAGTGCATGAATCAGATTCATAGCCGTTCAGGTTGCAGGTGACATCAACTTTAACTAAATCACCATCTTTTAAAATAAAATCCTTACGCGGAATCGCATGGGCAATTTCATGGTTAACGGAGATACAAGTCCCATACTGATAACCTTCAAAGCCTTGTTCAGACAAGCGGCCACCCCGCTCTTTCATAAATTTTTGTGCAAATTCTTCAATATCCCAAGTTGAAATACCTGGCTTAATCACGTCTCGCAGGCCTTCAAACATTGATGCTAATAAATGTCCTGATGCTTGCATGCCTTTAAGTTCACGTGGTGTTTTAATTGTAATCAATCTTTTGCTCCTTATCGTTTATCTCTTTTATTATAACTTTTCATTATAACTTTTTTTAAGAAATATGCATTAATTAAGTCCAAAAATTGGCGCCACTTTCCGTTCTAATAGGAAATGTGCTAGAATTAGACAATCAAACACTGAAATTGAAAGGTCTGAATTTTAATGAAGGCAAGAATTGTCTACGCCAGTATGACCGGAAATGACGAAGACATCGCAGAAATCCTTGAAGAAGATTTACAGGATGCAGGTTTTGACGTCACGACCAGCGATATTAGCTTTACCGATCCGAGTGATTATTTAACGAGTGACTTGTGTGTCCTCGTGACCTACACCTATGGCGAAGGCGTCATGACTGACGAGCTGAAAGATTTTTATGATGGGCTAGCCAAGCTCGATTTAACCAATCAACCTTTTGCGGTAATGGGTAGTGGTGACCGGGTTTACGGTACGGCTTATTGTCAAAACGTCTTTGACTTTGAAAAATTATTCAAGCAGCTCGGAGCTGTTGAAGTGATTGCACCAGTAACCGTCGATCAAAGTCCTGACCAAGCTGCAATTGCGCGTATTGATGCTGCAGCTGAAAGTATCAGCCGTAAATTGCATGAATAACCGCGCCGCCAGCCGAGCGCTAGGACGAAAATTAAAAGCGCATAATAATCATTTTGGGCGCTATGTCATTTTTGGTTTTATCGCTGCGGTTATTAATATCATCGTCTTTGTAGTATTTCGTCGTTGGTTACGCGACTCCATTTTCATCGCTAACACTTTGGCTTTTATCTTATCCAATTTAGCTTCATTCTACTTTAACAATAAAGCGGTTTTTACGACTAATCTTGATAACGACCGTAAGCCATGGAAAAAGCTGATTGTCTTTTTCACTTACCGGATTATTAGTTTAGTGCCGGATACACTAATTATGATGGTCGGCGTCTCTTGGTGGCGCCTTAACCCGCTCTGGGTTAAGATTTGCGACCAACTGCTAGTCGGTATTTTCAACTATTTGACGACTAAATCTGTCTTCCAAAAGCATCAACACCGTATTTTAAACCGGCTACGTCACCGACAAAAGCGACCACCGCACCGCTAGTCCTAAACTAAAAAAGCGCTACCCCATCGGGTCGTGCTTTTTTAGTGAGTTAAAGCTGCTGCAAATAGGTTTGATATTGCTTCTGATCTAAGGCATGCTCGCTCTTCGCAATCACTAAGGTCGCAATCGTATTGCCAACAACATTCACTGCCGTACGCCCCATATCAACGAAGCGGTCAATCCCAGCAATAAACGTGAGTCCAGCAGCAGGTACCCCAATGGTAGCTACCGATGCTAGCAGTACGACAAAGGATGCGCCGGGCACCCCCGCCATTCCTTTAGACGTAATCATCAGGACTAATAGTAGCGTAAATTGATGGGCGAGGGATAAATGCAGCCCATATGCCTGAGCTAGAAAAATAGCCGCCAAACTCTGATAAATAGCTGAGCCATCAAGGTTAAACGTATAGCCCGTAGGAATGACAAAGGAAGCTACGCCATTTTCGACTCCCATCGCCTTCATCTTTTCCATTAACCGCGGTAAGGTAGCTTCGGAACTCGCCGTTGAAAAGGCCAAAATAATTTCTGACCAGACTGCGCGCATGGTCTGCCAATAATGCAAATGCCACAACTTCGCGACTAAGCCCAGAATCACCACACAGAAAAAAATCATGGTTAAGTAAGCTAATAAAATAAAGTAGCCGAGCGGCAATAAGGCAGCCAAGCCCATTTGTGCAATGGTCATGCCGATTAAGCCAAAGACACCCAACGGGGCAAAATGCATGACCCAGTTGGTAATGCGAAACATGACTTGTGAGACAGCATTTAAGGCCTTAATGACGCCTTTACCTTGCTCACCAATGGCCGCAATGCCTAAGCCAAAGAAAACGGAAAAGAAGATGACCGGCATCATATCGCCACTCGCCAGCGATGCAAAGATGTTGGTCGGAATAACGTCCAAAATGGTTGCGGCGACCCCCGCTTTACCAGCTGTTTTCGCAATCACCAAATACTTTGAGATATCCGTAGCATGCAAACGATGAATATTGATAAAATCACCTGGCCGCGCCACATTGGCAACTAGCAACCCAACTAGAATGGCGATGGTACTTAAAATTTCAAAATAAACCAGTGTCTTCGCCCCAATTCGACCCAGCCGGCTCAAATCACCAATATTAGCAATTCCAACCGTTAGACACGAGACCACGATTGGTAACACAATCATTTGAATCAGCCGTAGAAAAATAGCTCCCAACGTTGACATCGTACTAATAGCGAACTGATTATGATAGGTCATCGCGCCGATCATAATCCCTAAAACGAGCCCGATGACAATCTGACTTCCTTGATTTAATCTGAATCTCCGATAATGTTTCATCTCGACCTCCAACCCCACCGTGCCATTCTAGCAAAATAGCTGCTAGGATTCAAAGTCTGCAGGCAATTTTCCTTGACCAAAATGAGCCGCAATCGCAGCCACAATCCGCGAACTTGCTTGACCATCACCATAAGGATTCTTCGCATTTGCCATCGCATCATACGCTTGTTGATTTTCGAGCAATGTCGTCATGGCAGCTGCAACCGTGTCTTCCTGTGTACCCACTAACTTCAAAGTCCCAGCCGTGACCCCTTCAGGACGCTCAGTCGTATCACGCAACACGAGTACTGGCTTACCTAAACTGGGCGCCTCTTCTTGCACGCCACCGGAATCTGTCATAATAAAGTAACTCCGCTTGGCTAAATTATGAAAGTCAACTACATCTAGTGGCGCAATCAAGTGAATGCGTTCATCTCCTGCAAGGACCTCCTGTGCAACTTTTTGGACGCGCGGGGATAAATGCACAGGATAAATAATTTCAACTTGGGGATGACGATCCACCACCCGCTTCATCACTTTAAAGACGCGGCGCATTGGTTCACCCTGATTTTCTCGCCGGTGCATGGTGACGAGAATAACGCGGTTACCTGGCGTAATTTCATCCATGACGACGTGATGATAATCTTGCTTCACCGTTTGCTGCAACGCGTCAATTGCGGTATTACCAGTGACCACAATACCCGCAGCCGGATGGTTTTCTTTTAATAAATTGGCCTTACTGAGCTGCGTTGGCGCAAAATACAAATCAGCAATATCATCCGTCATCTGGCGGTTCAGTTCTTCCGGAAATGGTGAATATTTATTCCAGGTCCGCAGACCTGCTTCGACATGACCCAGGGGTATTTGTTCATAATAAGTGGCCAAACTGGCAGCTAGGCTAGTCGTCGTATCACCATGAACTAAAACAATATCAGGCTTTTCGGTTCGAATAACCTGCCCCAAATCGAGCATCACTCTAGCGGTAATCTCAGCCAGCGTCTGATCCTGTTTCATGATGTTAAAATCATAGTCAGGTTTAATCTTAAAGATTGTTAGTACTTGATCTAACATTTCGCGGTGTTGGGCCGTGACCACGGTCACTTCACTAAAGCGCTCATCTGCCTGCAACTTAAGCACGAGTGGGGCCATTTTAATGGCTTCAGGACGCGTCCCAAAAACAGTCATTACTTTGATTTTCTTCATGTATCTATCTCCTATTTCCGCTATGATTAATTGTAACGCATGCTATCATCTTGAAACGCACTTACTTGGAGGCTTTCATGTACTTTTCTATTATTCTATTACTATTAACGGTCTTGGTCATGATGATTGGCGTTTTTTGTTTGGTTTTTAGTTTCGATAGCCGCCTAACAAAAAAAGCGCGCAGACAGCTAAGACTGACGGCACTGCTCTTCTTACTGTTATTTGGACTATTTTTTTGGCTAATCATCACTTATCCGATGATACCCGTTTTTTAATAATTCTGTTCACCCACTTGAAATAAGAGGGCCATGACAGTTAAGGTCGCATCATAATAATTCTGAGTTGGTAAGTTGCCAGCGAAAACATATTGCTCCCGAGTAAACAAAATACTATGCGCTGACTTAGCAGCAGCTGGTAATTTGCTGACGGCTAGGAAAATCGGTGCATCAAAGCTAGCCGACTGATAATGGTGAATGGCTTGGCCGGACAAGTAATATCCAGCCCCAATATAGCGTGTTTTTTTAAAGAAATCTAGCAGCTTCAAATTGATAGCAAATGCTGCTTTGCTGGGATAACCGGCTAAATTCAGTGGGATCCGGCAAGCATTATAATAATACGCCCCATCATATCGGGTAGCGACTGTTTTGCCAATCACGGGAAAGGTATCCTTACGAGTGGCCCACGCAAAGTCGGGAATTAAGCCGTGGTGATTTTGGTGGCTTAAAGTGGCGAGTCGTGCCATCATGGCACGACCAATTTGGCGCCAGATTGGACGCTTAGAAACCTGGTAAAAAGCGGCAAACGCGTATGGCATAACATCACTCGTTCTTAGCAGTTGATAGTAGCGTGTCTTTGGTTTAGCCCAGTTACCTACGGTTAATAGATGAGTGGTCGGATTTACCTCATATTTCAAAATATCTGCTTGTAACTTTAACGAAGCTTGGCGATAATGAGGTTGCTTCCAAACTTGGCTAGCTAATAACAGCGCATGGGCAATCAACACATCCCCATCTGAAGCACTGGTCCGACTA
Source organism: Lactobacillus sp. UBA5804 (assembly GCA_002418055.1). Lineage (GTDB taxonomy): Bacteria > Bacillota > Bacilli > Lactobacillales > Lactobacillaceae > Lactobacillus. The sequence continues at coordinate 30,624 of DIDI01000036.1, forward strand.
TCGGCGGGTTGTGAATGCCAATCACGCTGCCGCCACTGCATCAACGTGCTACCAGGAATTCGATTGGACAAATAATAGCGATACAGCCGATCAAAATCGCGGCGGACATTTGGCGCGTGCTGTTTTTGTGCCAAAACTAGCAATAACATGCCGTATCCCGTTGCTTCTGAAGTCGTTTCAAAATGGCGCGGCGATAGCGTTGACGTCATCCGGACATAACTTTCCGGCTGATGCGGAACGCGTACCAGGTAGGCTTCGCGCCACTGCTGTACAAAGTAGCGCCGAACTGCTTGCGGGTTATCCAGCCGAATATAAACCATAATGATTGCATAAGCCATAATAAATAGGATAAAGCGGATGACATATCTGGTGTTTTTGTTTTTTTTCATAACCACTCCTTAATCCGCAAACCGTTTCGTCTTCACCCAGTTATTAGCACGTCGATGGCAAATTTTATCCGCTAGCGCTGAGCAAACGGCATGAATCGAAACGACAATAAAGAGCTGTGAATACGTAAAGTACGACGCAAAACTAATAAACAATTGTTCCGTCGTAAACTGTCCAAACTGCGTCGCTAAGGCAATCCCAGTTTGTAACATAAAGAGCATAATCATCATCAACCAATTGAAGGCCAGCATCTGCATCATCAGTAAATTAGAGCCATCAAAGATAAAGGGTAAGTTGATTGGTATAAAAAAATTTAGTAGCCAGGCACCCAGATTTCCGAGAAATAACAAATTAGATAAAACAATAGCTAAATTAAACCAGAAAAAAGTACAGAAATAGTAAAACACTTCTAACTTAACACGCCAATTAGCTGATAAGAAGAGGTACTTAAAGTTCTTCATGACCACTTCATAGTTACCTTTAGCCCAGCGCAGACGCTGAAAATAATAATCATGGAGCCGCTCTGGCTCTTGTTGAAAGGCTTCAGAATTATAGGCCAGCGCAATTAGACGCCCGGTCTGCATAATTTTAAAAGAAATATCAGTATCTTCGGTCAGTGCACCATTTTCCCAGCCGCCAATCGACTCGACAAAGTCCTTGTTAATGATAAAGTTCGTGCCAGGAATTCGGCTAATCTTAAACATGTGCCAAATCCCAACATGCTGAATTCGCTGGGTCACCACAATTTCTTGATTAATGCATTTCGTCAAAAAGTTCTGTTTCGCATTGCGCGTCTTATTACGTCCGATAGCAGCCATATAATGCTCCGGATTTTTCAAGACCTCGCGCACCAAAAAGTATAAGGCATTCTTCTCGGGCATCGCATCCGCATCATAAACTCCAATATATTCACCAGTTGCTAGCTTTAAGGCATCATTTAAAACTCCAGCTTTGCCGCCCGTTCCAGTCCGCTCAATAATTTGAATTTGGCGTTTCGGATATGCAGCGGCTATACGGTGCATGATTTGCGCGGTATTATCATCACAATTGTCAGCATAAAGTAATAGTTGTACTTTTTCGCTCGGGTAATTTAACCCCAAAATAGCCTGGGTGGTATTTGCAATCACCAATCCTTCATTATGAGCTGGCACCACTA
>DIDI01000033.1 GCA_002418055.1 Lactobacillus sp. UBA5804
GATCGGCAAATTTACCGAAATTCGTCACCATGTTACGCGAACGCGCAATATGACCATCAAACCAGTCAGTTGCACTCGCACCCGCAAAGACAATTGCCGCAATCACGCGGCTCCAATAAATGGTGGTACCCGCAAAAGCCACATGACTGGTCCCACCGAAGATAATGATGAGCATAAAGACAGGAATGAGGAAAATCCGAAAAACAGTTAATTTGTTAGGTAAATTCATGATATACGATTGACTCCTTAGTTGCCGGCAAATACTGCTGGCTATCTACTACTTTGGCTGCTTTGGCTACTTTGGCTGCTCGAAGACGACGAACTGCTTGACGCAGCACCACTACTAGTCTGAGTTTGAGTTTGAGACGAGCTAGTTGAACCAGTAGGCTGAGAAACCTTCCCTTTATTACCAATTAACAGCGTGATTGAATTACGCGCATTAATTGGTTGATAAGGGACACGCCGACCACCAATGCTAATGCTAGTACCTTGGTCATAACCAAACGAAATCACAACTGATTGGACATTCGTTCCGAGGAGCATCGTGTGCTTCTCATTAGCTGCTAGTGTTGCTTGGTAGTTGGTCACGCCATCCAGCGCAACCACCGCAAAGACTGCTTGGTTAGCACCAGCGCGAACCACTAGCTTCCGCTTTTGGCCCAAATTAAGCACCCGGAATTGGTTCGTCGCCAGCCGTTTAATGACGACGCCAGTGGGCGTTTTAACTGTAGCCTGGGTCTGTTTAGTCTGCTTCTTCTTCGCAGATTGGGAAGAGACTGTGACCTGATTTTCGTTATCTGATTTATGGCCATTACCACTAGTTAGTTTGGCATAAACGACATAGACGCCCAACATTACCGCAATAAAAGCCAAGCCAGCAACCACACGTGGTAAATACTGTTGCCATAATTCACGCTTGTTATTCGTGGTCTTACGAACTTCTTCACTCTTATTATCAATATCATTTTCGACATATTCGTCAGGCGCTGGAGCAGGAACATCTTCGTGATAATCACTCAGTAGCTCTTTGCCGTCGAGCCCGACAATTTGTGCATATTGCCGAATAAACGCTCTAACGTAAAAATCTCCTGGAAGCTTGTCAAACTCATCGTGTTCAATCGCAGTTAAATACCTGCTTTGAATCTTGGTTGCTTGTTCTACATCTGCAATCGATAAGCCCTTTGCTTCTCTGGCTTCACGTAATTTTTCTCCGATATCTGCCATATTAACCTCTTTAATTTTGAAATAACAACACTGAGTATAACATTTTTAGGGCATTTATTGAACTGAAAAAGTGTCAGTTATTAACGTAACCAGCCACCACTAACGTAAATCGTTTGCCCGGTTAAATAATTGCTACTAGCTGTCAGCAAATGAACGACGGGCGCCGCAATATCCGCGCCAGTCGCGAGTCGGCCAGCTGGAATATCAGCTTGCACCGCCGAAAGTTCAGCCGCTGAAAAATTAGCCGTCATGGCGCTGCGCACTGCTCCTGGTGCAATCACATTCACAGTTAGATGACTAGAAGCGACCTCACGGCTGTACGCCTGGGCAAAGCCAGATAGTCCGGCCTTAGTTGCACTATAAACGCTCTCAAGGGCACTCCCCTGGCCGCCATAGACGGAGCCAATGAACACAATACGGCTATAGGGCTGATTCAAGAGCATTGGTTCAAGCAGATGGGTCAATTTGAGTGGGGCACGCAAATTAATCGTTAGTAAACGATCAATATCGGCTAACGGCTCTTCGCCGAGTAAACCATAGTGCGTGACGCCTTGCGCAAACACTATGGCGTTGACTGCTAAGATGCTGGTAGCAAACTTCGTTAGCACCGCATCATTAGCTGTCAAATCGAGCCTTACGGGGATAAAATCCTGACGCGGATAACGCACTGCTAGCTGCTCAGAAAGCTGCTGGACCGCTAAGAAGTGCTGATTGGCGTGTAGTTCCAGTGACCAACCGGCTTGTGCGAGTGCCTCAGCAATCGCACGCCCAATCGTGCCACTAGCCCCGATAATCAGTGCGCGCTGCATTAGTCGCTACCCCCGAGTGCTGCACTCCCAATCTTGGCCGCCTGCATCAACTGCTCACAGGCCGCTTGGTACTCTGAAAAACTCAAAGCGTCTAACTTCGTCGCTAAATCGTAAGGATCATCCCCATCAAGTGCAGCCTCAGCCAGTTCAATCGCCCAAAGGGACAAATCGTTATAGCTACGCACCGTATGCGCAAAACTCGCTTTTTTTTGAAGTTCAAACTGCGCTGGGCTTAAGACACTGGCTAGCGGACGTGCTAATTGTGCCTTGATCGCGGCTAACACCTCATCTGGCTGCTGACTCACGCCCGTCAATAATAGGCAATTTCCTTGCCGGGCGTATTCCATCGTTAACTGTAGACTGCTATTCAGCAATTGCTGAGACTGCTGCTGCTGATACCAAGCGCTCATCTGGCCAAACTCTGCGTCCAACATGAATTCAAGCAGCGTTTGCGCTAAATCACGACTCCCTTGAAAGGGTGTAAAATGTGGTAATCGGACAGCTAAGCCAAAGTAATTCGAACCACGATTAGTCAGCGTTTGATGCCGCAAGTGCCCAGCCGGCTGCTCGGGGCGCAGTAGTGGTCGCCCAGCTTTGAAATAGCGCTCAGCGAGTTTCGTCACTTGCCGGAAGATAGTTTGGACCTGGTTCTTCGAAAAATCACCAGCCGCAATAAAATTCAAGTGCCCCGCCACATATTGGCTAGCATAGACTTGCGCCAACTGTGCGGCTGTAATTTGGCTAATCGAAGCTTGTGTACCGGCCACATCTAGGCCCAAGAGACTGTTGCCATATAGCTGGCGTTTGAGCGCATCATTAACCCACCACTGCGGATCATCTTGATACATGGCTAATTCTTGCTGAATAATTGGTACTTCATGCTTGACATTTTCCGTGGTGAAATAAGGCTCACCTACTAATTTGAAGAGCAGCTCAATTAACTTCGGGGTATGGGTACTCCCTTGACAATAAAACATGGTTTCATTGCTACTCGTAAAAGCATTACAATCTGCACCCAAGGTTTCAAAATCATGGGCTAAATCGCCACTTTTTTTCGTAAACAATTTATGCTCTAAGAAATGAGCAGAACCAGCCACTGCCTGAGGATCAGCTGATCCGAAATCGACCATAATGCCAAAGAAATTCTCATTAAAACCAGGTCGCAGGGCCACTTCGGCCTTAAAGCCGGACGCATATTTGCGTTTAATCACTTGCGGAACAATCATTTTAAAAGATAGCTTTCATTCAAAAACAGGTTCAAGGCAAAAGCCTTCAACTTAGCAGGGGTAACTTGCCTAATCGCTTGCAGGCAATCAAATTTGCGATACCCTGGTAGTAATTCACCGCGCAAAGCTTGAAGCAAGAGCCAGCTCTGTTGGTCAGCACTTGCCACATGCAAATCAAGCAAGCCCCGTTTCACTTTACGTAGTAATACCAAATCAATCTTGCCGAGTTGCACCCGAGTTACTTCTTCCTGAATCAAGGTCTTAGCCGCAGGTACCTGCTTTTGATCAAGCCCTGCCGCAATGAGTAAGAGTGAATTATTCGCATAACAACTGGCATCAATTTCATACGCAGCACCCAGCTGCTCACGAATTTGGACAAATAAGCGACTGGACTGATCACCTGCTAAATAGTCAGCCAACACCAGACCTACCACTTGCGCCATCAACGGCATTTTACCGTGATAGCCATAACCAAGTAACAACTGACTCTGCAAATAATGCTTAACTTCAACTTGCGTTTGATAGGCTGACTCAGCCGGAATCGTCACCTCTGGGCTAGCAAACGGCTGGGACAAACCAACTTGATGAAATGACTTTTCACAAATAGCTTGCATCTGTTGCGCATCCCTCGCCTGTCCCAAAATCACCGTTGGCACTGTCTGCAAGCTTTCACCAAATTTACTAAAACTAGCGGGCGTCGCGTTTTCAAGCTCAGCCAGAGCAGCGGGTAAATTATCCGCATAATCTGGCATGGCTTGATACCAATGATCAAAGAACTGCTGATAAGCGACATTTTCTGGCTCGGTCATCAGTTCGGTCACCTCTTCAGCCAATTGCCGCTTGGTTAAATCAATCACGTGCTGATCAAAATATGGATGCTGCACCAAATTACTAAAAACAGCAATGACCGACTCATAAGTATACGCAGGATCAAGCACCATGCTCGGTTCAACCAGATCCAAGGTATAGCTAATAATCAACTGTTTGCCAAATAGTTGGATGCCAGCATCAAAGTTAAGATCATACTGTTGGGCTAACTCACGCTGCTGCTGACTAACCGTCGGATAATCAAGCGTCATATTCAACTGGCTACGCGTCAACAAATTCGCGTAAGCCAAATTATGGCGTGTCAGCGGTAAACGCAAAAAACAACCGACTGCAGCGGTTGAAAATTTGTCGTTTGGCGTAATTTTAATGGTTCGATTGAGCATCAGCTTGACCCTCATTCTTTATTTTCGGTAGTAACACTTGCCGCGGTTTTGAACCTTCGGACGGACCCACAACACCCTTGGCTTCCATTTCATCAACCATGCGAGCTGCACGGTTATAGCCGATCCGAAAGCGGCGCTGTAGCATTGAAACACTAGCTGATTGCTGACGTCTCACTAGGTCAACGGCCTGGGCATAAAATTCATCCGTGTCAGCATCATCAGCTAAATCGGCATTTTCACTGATAGCTTTAGGCATCATGGCTTCGTTGTAGTCTGCTGTTTGTTGCGCCTTGCACCAGGCAATGACTTTCTCGACCTCTTCACTAGAGATATAAGCCCCTTGCAAGCGTTCCGGCTTAGCCGCACCAATCGGTAGATAGAGCATATCACCACGACCCAGCAATTTTTCGGCCCCAACACTGTCTAGAATGGTACGTGAATCAACTCCACTTGAGACAGCAAAAGAAATACGTGATGGCACATTGGCCTTAATGAGGCCAGTAATGACATCGACACTCGGTCGTTGCGTTGCTAAAATCATATGAATGCCAGCAGCTCGTGCCATTTGTCCTAAGCGCACAATCGCGCCCTCAACATCATGCCCGCCAACCATCATCAGGTCGGATAACTCATCCACGACCACGAGAATATATGGCAAAATCGGCATGACCGGCTGGGTGCGATCCTCATTGTGAACAGCCGCCTTTTGGTTATATTCACCCATGTTCCGCACACCTGCAGCCGCGAAGAGCTGATAGCGCCGCTCCATTTCTTTCACGGCCTTGTGCAGCGCATTAGCAGCTAGTTTCGCATCCGTGACGACTGGAATGAGCAAATGGGGAACCTGATTATAGACGGATAACTCGACCATCTTAGGATCAATCAGAATCAGTTTCACTTCTTCTGGCCGCGCTTTGAGTAAAATACTGGTCAAAATCGTGTTAATCGCCACCGATTTCCCTGATCCAGTTGAACCGGCAATCAATAAATGCGGCATTTTAGCCAGATTGGCTGAGACCACTAACCCAGAAACAGCTTTCCCGAGTGGGACCATCATCGGATTGGTTTTCGCCACTTTGCTCTGGTTCAGCATGACATCCTTAAATGAGACCATGCTAGTCACTTTATTAGGCACTTCAATCCCAATAAAGGGCTTCCCAGGAATCGGTGCTTCAATCCGGATATCTTTAGCGGCCAAGGCTAAGGCCAAATCATCCGCCAAATTAACAATCCGGCTGACTTTGACTCCGACGGCTGGTTGTACTTCGTAACGGGTCACTGTTGGACCTAAAATGGCGCGTTTAATATGAACTTCCACGCCAAAAGATTGAAAGGTGCGCTGCAAGGTCGTCGTATTTTTTCGAATCAAGGCCTTATCGGCACTTTGATCATTGGCAGTGAGTGGATCAAGTAAGGATAACGGCGGCTTTTGATAAGTAGCTGATGTCTTGCGGTCTAAATCTAACTCGCCATGGTCAACTGCCGCGGCTTCTTGAACCAGCTTAGCGTCATCACTGGCAAAGTGGTGCGCCTTAGGTAGGTCTGCTTCGCCATGATGAACTGGCGGGAAACTAATCTCTGGTTCAGGCTCCACACTAGGTTCAGGCGATTGCGGTGCATCATTCGTAACTGGCGTCTGCTCATCAGCCTGACTAAAGTCCGTCGTATTAGGAAAAGGATCAGTTGTGTCGGTAGTATCAGGCATGCCTTCATCCTTTGGCTTTGTCACAACTAAGTCATGATACTTGGCTTTTAAATGTGAACCCGCAGCACGATTTTTCGCAATAAAAGCCTGGCTGAGCCACTGAAATTTCGCCAGAATACTCTTAAATTTGACATCAAAGAACATTAACAGCCCAACTGGCAAACAGCAAATGGCTAGAAAAATCAAACCTGCGCTGCCAATGATGGGATACAGTTCACTATAGATGAGACTACCAATCAGGCCGCCACCTACTGACATGGTCACCCCCGCACGGGCAAACTCGGCATTCATGGTATGCCAAAAAGCATTCATGAACCCACTATTCACCATTTCTTGACTGAAGAAACGATGTGCTAGTAATACTAACAATCCTACGAAGGCAATCATGAGGCCTAAGTAGCGCTTGAAGCGTAACCGAGGCGGCTGATTATAAATTAGCATAATGGCACCAAAGAGCGCAATGAGACCACCAGTAAGCAAATAGGCATCCCCACTTAACCAGCGCAAAGCATTTGCCGTTTGGATGCCTAGCCAACCAAAATGTGAAAAAGCCAAGCCACTAAATGCCAGTAATATCAGTCCGGTCACGGCCCAAAACAGGCTATCACTTTGACGTTTAGTGCGCTTACGGCGTGTTTTTGTCGAACGTTTCTTTCTCTTGGGCATCAGACTTAAAAGTTCGACTTAAAATTCAAGTTAACCGGCTTATCCATGGCCACTTGGGTCACTTCATAAGTCAAGGTCTCAATGTATTCGACTAATGGCCGTGACATTAGCTTATAGTCACTTTTATCTAAATCCTTACCTTCACCGTGGTACCCAGCAATTTTAACAACCTGGCTAATCAGCCCTGAAACACTGAACTCGCCTGGTTCTGGTGACACTTCGAAGACGACAGCTACTTCATAATAGCCGCCATCGGTGCCAGCATCCATAGTACCGTCATCTTGCTTTAGCGCTGCTTTACGCATGGCCACATTGACCTCTGATTTAACTGCTAATTTTTCATTCATATCGTAGTGAAATGAACGTACCACAATTGGGCTTTCTCTCGTAAAATCCATTAATTTGCTCCTAAATTTCTTTCATACCGACTAGGACGTTGATAGGCGTCCTTTAACTTATCATTCTCATAGTGATGGCTCGTCTCCAGCTGCGGAAAATCTTGCTGCCGTAGCGCCTCAAAAAGGACAATCGCCACCGAATTAGCTAAATTAAACGCCCGAATATTCGCTGACATGGGAATGCGCAGATTACGATCATAATACTCGCGCATAAAGGTTTCTGGCAAGCCAGTCGTTTCCTTCCCAAAGACAAAGTAATAATCTTTATCCGGATCAGTGTAGCTCACATCCGTATAAGTTTGATCAGAAAATTTGGAAATCAAATACATTTCCGCATTGGGTTTCAAACTTGCGATAAAGGCTGCTAAATCATCATGACGATGCAATTGCACCTTTTGCCAATAATCGAGTCCCGCACGCTTCATATGCTTATCATCTAATTGAAAACCAAGGGGCTCAATCAAATCAAGCACTGTATTGGTGCCGGCACAAGTTCTCGCAATGTTACCAGTATTGGCTGGCATTAAAGGTTCAAACAAAACAACGTGGTTCGTCAAAATAGTTTCCTTTCATTGAAACGGCGCGGACTAGCCGCGCCATCCCCTATTTCTGTTCAGTTTTATTCGTTTCAGTGGCTGGTGGCGTGGGTTCTAATTCATCATCAAAAACACCACTGACGAGGCGATAATACCGATATGCCCGATAAGTCACAATCTTCACAATGGCATAAATCGGAATTCCGAAGAAGACACCCCATAGTCCCCAGACAGCACTCGCACCAATTAAGAGTAACATCGTAGTCACTGGGTGCATTGACATTTTATTCCCAACCACAAACGGACTAATCAAACGACTTTCAACCGTTTGTTCAATCATAAAGACAATAATGACTTTAATTAATAAGGGCACGGACGTAATCATGCCGACTGCTAAAGCCGGAATGAGGGCGATAAAAGTCCCAAAATAAGGGATAAGATTCATAAAGCCCGCAATAACAGCTAACGCCACCCCATAAGGAAGGCCAATCAGACTGTAGCCTAAGGCAAACATAATCCCCACACAGACGGCAACAATAATCTGACCACGGACATAAGACGAAATCGCCTCGCTCATATCATGTAACATCTCACTGAAGCTAGCCTGCCAATGCTGCGGCACGAACTTTGTGAGATAAGGGCGAAATTTACGACCATCTTTTAACATGAAGAACAAGATGAACGGTGCTGTAATGAGCGTCATCCCAATCATGGTAATAATCGACACGGCTGAATTAATGTTCCCTAGTGCTGCCGTAATCATATCTTGACCACTCTTAAAGAGAGAGCCTTGGAGCTTGTCTAACTGATCTTGCAAACTCCCCTTCACAGCACCAAGGCGTGGATCACTCAAAGTCTTCTGAATCGCATTTGACGTATCACGCCAGATAGCAGGCCAATTCTTAAGCAGACTGTCAACTTGCGTCTGCACAATTGGAATCAGCGTATTAATGACCCAAACTAGGACCAATAAGACAATTACAAACAACACCAAAATCGTTGCAGTCCGTGGCACCTTGAGCCGCTTTTGACAAAAGTCAACAATTGGCAGCATGAGATAAAATTGTAGCCCGGCCAAAATAATCGGTGGCAAGATGGCATTCAGAAAGACCCAAAATGGGTTCAGGAAAAATGAAACCTGATTAAAACACCATAGTGCAATTAGGAATAGCACAACGTTAATTAAGCCGATACTAAAGCGATTGCCTAAAAACCACTTTTCAAACACATTGGGCTTAGATGATTTCATGCGCGCTCCTCCTAGCGATGTTCAAAGACCAGCTCATCGTCAACTCGAAACTCGGGTTGAACCTGATCAGGATGACTGAGATAAATGCTATTTAGCAGCGGTTTTCGTGGGACCGCGGTATTAAAAATCAACGTCGCATGGCCGAGTGCTTTCATATTCGCAGCCACCATAGTTCCCACATAACTCGCAGTAAAGGTCGTGCCAGCGACAGTTAGCGTGTCGCCAGCTTTAAACACAAACTGTGAGACTGGCGTTTCCCGGTCAAATTGTTGAATGATGGACACTGCAGCTAACTCTGCATTGGCATTCGGCCCAAATAAAATTACCATCTCATCTTTGGTAGTGAGAGCTTTAGCCCCAATACTCGTAATGGTTGATATCCACTTCATCGGTTGACCTCCTGCTAATGATAATCCTTAAACAGCTACCTTAGGTCATTTTAGCATAGAAAAACCGCTTAATTGCTTAAGCGGTTAACTTTTTTAAAAGTGTTTAATAACTATTTGGTCCGATGATAGAAAAGCCACTTGCGTGCTTCTTCAATTAAGACAATCGGAATTGGTAAGATAAACAGGAAAAGCCAGTCGCCCCAACCAAGACTGGTCGTGTTAAAGACACCTTGCACGCCTGGGGTAACGGTCAGTGCGAAATAAAGCATGATTTCAAAACCAATCCCCATCCAAATATGCTTGTTGGAGAAGAGCCCCTTCTTAAAGATGCTCGTACGATTAGTCCGGCAATTCAACACATTCGCAATCTGGGTGAAGACAATTGCACCCAGCACCATGGTCGTCGCCCGAATATAAACAGGGCCGCTAGCAGCTAAGTTGTGCATTGGCCAGCCAGCTTGATGGTTGACAAAGAAGTAAGCACCCATGGCAATTACCGATGAAATTAGCCCATACCACACAAACGCCTTGATGAGGACACCGCGGGTCATTAAGTGTTCATTCCGCGGGCGTGGTGCTTGCTGCATCACATCTGGATCAGCAGCTTCTGCACCTAATCCTAAAGCTGGTAACATATCCGTTCCTAAGTCGACCGTTAAAATCTGCATAATCGTTAATGGTAACGGAATCAAACCACCTGAGAACAGGAAAAAGACTGAAGGAATGGCTTCCGGAACGTTAGAAGTCAAAATGTAAGTTAAGAACTTCCGAATATTGGCATAAACTGCCCGCCCTTCTTCAATCGCAGAAACAATTGAAGCAAAGTTATCATCTGTCAGAATCATATTCGCCGCGTCTTTAGCAACGTCGGTCCCGCTAAGCCCCATGGCGATACCAATGTCAGCTTTCTTGAGGGCAGGCGCATCATTAACACCATCGCCAGTAGAAGCAACCACTTCGCCGTTTTCTTGGAGCGTTTTGACAATCTTGTACTTTTGTTCAGGCGCCACCCGAGCAAAAATAACTTCATGACTCAAGGCTTCACGTAATTCCGCATCAGACAGTTGTTCCAATTCATTACCGGAAATAACCCGAGCCTGATCACTGGTGATGCCAATATCAACGGCAACTGACTTAGCGGTTAACTTAGAATCGCCCGTAACCATGATGATACGGATAGCTGCTTCATGACAACGTTTAACTGCATTATAAATTTCAGGACGTGGGGGATCAGACATCGTCGTTAAACCGACGAAGACTAAATGATTTTCAGCATCCTCAACTGACATCGTGCGTAACTGATCATCCTTAGGGATAAGCCGAAATGCCATCGCCATTGAACGTAGTCCTTTAGATGCATAATTAGCGTTGACCGTATTAGCCCGCTCACGTGCTTCCGCAGTTAAGGGACGCACTTCCCCATCAACCAAGACTTGATCACATTGCGCAATCGTATCTGAAAATGACCCCTTGGTTAACACAATCGCTTGAGTATCATTCCAGCGATTAATCGTCGACATCCGTTTACGGTCAGAGTCAAATGGTAATTCACGCAGGCGTGGATATTTCACAAGGACCCGCTGCAAATCAAAGCCAGCTTTTTGACTCATAATAACCAAAGAAGCTTCCGTCGGGGTTCCCATAATTTTGGGCTTACCACCGTCTTTAGCAGGTTCAATGCTCGTGTCATTATTGAGGGCCGCAATTTGGACTAACCGGTGTAAATCAGGGTTTTCTTCATAAAAGAGCCGCTTGCCGTTTAACTCAACTTGACCGTCCTTCACGTAACCATTACCCGTTACCGTAAACTCATGTTGCAAAGTCCAGATGTAGTGAATCGTCATCTGGTTTTGCGTGAGCGTCCCAGTTTTATCAGAACAAATAACGGTGGTCTCACCCAATGTTTCCACTGAGTTCAATTCTTTAACGAGGGCGTGTTTCTTGGCCATGCGGCGTACCCCTTGCGCTAAGCTCAAGGTAACCGTTGGTAACAAACCTTCTGGAATAAATGCCACAATCATCCCTAAAGCAAAGATAAAGGCCTGAGCAAAAGGATACTTGACAAAGAACATCGCTGCAATGAAAAAGATTACCCCAATCGTTAATGCAATTAACGTAATCTGTTTGGTCAAGCGGCTGAGTTCGCTCGTTAAGGGACTTTCAGTCTTTTCCTGCTTTTGCGTCAGGCTGGCAATGTGACCAAATTCGGTATCCATCCCCGTCGCAAACGCAATGGCACGACCAGTACCAGCACTACAAATGGTTCCGGAATAAATCAAATTACTTTCGGCATACTTGCCTTCGCCGGGATCATACGTCAGACTCTTAGATTCTGGCACAGACTCACCTGTTAAGGCACTCTGATCAATCTGCATTGAGCTAACCGTAATCAGCCGCGCATCGGCGGCAACGGCATTCCCTGCCTGGATGATAAATACATCCCCCGGTACTAGCTCTTTACTGTCAATCTGGGTCTTTTTCCCATCACGCATCACTTGCACATAGGTTGGTAGCATTTGATCCAACGCATTGGTAGCACGTTTAGCAGCCCGTTCTTGCCAAAAACTAAAGAGGCCATTAATCACATTAACGAGCCACATCGCAATCCCAAGCTCTAAGCTGCCAGATAACATCGCAATTAATCCAGCAACCCAAAGCAAAATAGCCATCATACTAACAAAGTTTTTTAAGAAAGCAGCCCACTGTGATTCAGCTTCCGCTTTCTTGATTTGATTGGGGCCATACTTAGCCAAACGCGCCGTTGCAACAGCTTGCGTCAGACCAGTTTCACTGGCGTCCAAATTTTTAAAAACTTCAGAAATGTTATTCTGAGCATAACGCTCACGAATTTTGCTTTCATCCATCTGATGTTTCAATCCTCTCAAAAATAAGATGTTATAACGTTTAATTTGCTCTGTCACCCTCCCTGGTGGCCAGTGCAAACTAATCACTTAACTGTAACACTTTAAAATTTATTTTGTTTAGTTCCATTCAAAAAAATTTTAACCAACATGTTATACTAATTCTAACGTTACCGGTTGATAGTAAGACGATTAAAGCAATGGAGGTTCTCATGCAAGTATTGATCGGAGGTTACACAAAACAAACATCTCAGGGTATTTATGCTTTGCCACTAACTGGCTCGGGACATACCGCTCGGCTAGGCGCAGCCAAGTTACTAGTGAGTGCCAATAACCCTACTTATTTCCAGCAAGATGGCAACTTGTTACTCACGATTAATGGCGAAAATGGCCAAGGTGGAATTTCGCTCTTTAAGGCGCAAGCTGATGGCTATATAAAATTAGCTAATGCCTTTCTTCCTGGTGCTGCACCAGCTTATCTAGCGCTTAACCGCAGGGCGCAGCTGGCTTACACTGCCAACTATCACACTGGACGCTTAAGCGTCTTTAGCTATGCGCATGAGGAATTGCGCGAAGTCGCACACCTAACAGTCAAAGCGGCCACCTTAGGGCCGAGACCCGAACAAATTGACGGGGCACATCCCCACTTCTTTGACCTGACACCGGCTGGACACCTTGTCAGCTGCGACCTGGGCAACGACGCGATCACCTTTTACGACTTAGTTGGCAATCACTTAAAAGTCTTATCCCGCTATCAAAATACGCCAGGCTTTGGCAGCCGCCATCTCCGTTTTAATCCTGATGGTCACACCTTCACGGTAGTCGGCGAACTCGCCAGCAAGCTGAATGTGGTCGCATTTGATGAGAAGCATTGGGAATTTCACGATTTGACCACCATCAGCACCATTCCGAAGGGGTATGACGACCATAATGGAGCCGCTGCCCTGCGTCAATCAGCTGATGGGCGCTTCATCTATGTTTCTAATCGGGGGCATGATAGTCTAGCGGTCTTCGCGCTGCTTGCCAATCGCCACTTGCAACTAATTCAGCAAATCAGCGTTAACGGCAGCTTCCCGCGTGATTTCAACTGGAGTCCAGATGAGTCACTGCTCGTCGTGGCAAACCAAACGAGTAATAATGCCACGCTATACACGCGATCCGCTAAAACTGGTTGTCTCACCCCGATTCAAACACAGATTCCGGTGCCTGAAGGCACACGGGTGCTATTTACCGATTAAACCCAGTTAAACCAAACAAATAGCCGATACAAAGGTATCGGCTATTTGTTTAGC
>DIDI01000048.1 GCA_002418055.1 Lactobacillus sp. UBA5804
ACAAGTTGAATCAGCTTTTTGCCCTTAAATTCTAAATTGACCAATGCAAAGGCACCTAACAAAGAATTAAAGAGACTAATAATCGTCGTTACCGCCGCTACAATAAACGTATTCAAGAAGTAACGCGCAAAAGGGGCTTGGGCAAAGACCTTCAGATAGTTGCCCCATTCGAAATGCTTGGGAATTAAAGTCGGCGGAATCGTGGTCGTCTCTTGGAAGGACATCAGCCCACCCAACACCATATAGACAAAGGGAAAAATAGTAATGATGGCAAAAATAATCAAAATCAGCCAAGCTAACAAAGTCCCTAATCGCAACTTTTTCATTTACTATCGCTCTCCAATCCGCTTCATCATCTTACGCTGCAAAAAAGTCGTCAACATAATTAGTAAGAAGAGTACTACCGTTGCGGCCATCGCAACCCCTGGGGTGCCAACCATCTGGAATTTGTTATAAATATAGAAGACGGCGACCGAAGCTGAATTACCGACACCAGCTTCGCCATTGAACAAGGCATACACCGAGGTATAAACCTTGAAAGCCCCAATAATATTCATGGTGAGTAGGAATGCTAACGTCGGTACCAGCTGTGGGATAGTAATCCGCCAGAATTTTTCCCGTTCATTAGCCCCATAAAGGTCCGCAATTTGATAAAAATTGGGATCAATATTGCGTAATGCCCCCATTAGAATAACGATATTGAAGGCGAGCGAACTCCAAATCCCAAAAATGATAATCGTGGTGAGCGACATGGCAGGATCATCAATCCAGTTAGGTGCTGGCAAATGAAGGAAGCGCAGAATAAAGTTCAAAATCCCATAGTCACCGTTAAAGATATACCGAAAGACGATGCCAATCGCAATCGTGGAAGTCACATAAGGCATGAAGAACGTCGTCTCAAAAAAGTGCGCATGTTTAACCTTATTGAAAATAAGCCAAGCCAGTAACACCGAAATTACAAGCGCTAGTGGCACGCTAATCACGGTATAGAGCACCGTATTTTTCATGGCCAGCCAAAATTCTGGGTCCTTCATAATATACTGATAATTACTCAGGCCATTCCAGCTTAAGTTAATCAGCGGACCACCCTGAAAACTCATGATAAAAGCCCGCAGAATTGGGTACACGCTAAACAAGCCAGCAAGGACAATCGTAGGTGCTAAAAACAACCACGCTTTCGTTTGATTCGTTTTCATTAGTAAACGCGCGTTCCTTCCTGAGTGAAGAGAAAGACGCGATCCAAGCGCAAATCGAGTTCAATCGTATCGCCGATCTTAATTGGTACTTCTAAATTAACGAGTGAACGCGCTTGCTGCCCATCGTGCATAAATTTCAAAATACGTTCACGCCCAATTAATTCGACATCGGCTACTTGCGCACGCAAGCGCCCACTCGCTACTGGTTGAATATTTTCAGGACGAACCGATAATAGATAATCCCCATCAGGCAGATTTGGCTGTAACTTGGTCTGATCCAAATCAGCTAATGCAAGTTTAAAATCAGAACCCACCAGCTGCCCGTCAGTTAGCGTCACTTTAAAGTTATCAATTACCGGGTTCCCAACAAAGTTAGCCACAAAGTAATTGCGTGGTTCTAAGTAGAAATTTTGTCCTAAATCAGCTTGCTGAATGCGGCCATCGTTAAACAAAATAATTTGATCCCCAATTGACAATGCTTCTTCTTGATCGTGAGTCACAAATAACGTCGTTATCCCGACGTTCTTGACTAGCGCACGAATTTCTTCGCGAATCTTAAGCCGCAAGCGTGCATCCAAGTTGGACAACGGTTCATCCATCAGTAAAATCTTAGGCTCTTGCACGAGTGCCCGTGCAATGGCGACTCGTTGCTGCTGACCACCAGATAATGAACCCGGCTTTTGATCGGCCAGATCAGTGATCTGTGTTAAAGCCATATACTTGTCAGCTTTTTCTGTTGCCACTGCCTTAGCTAATTTATGCCGGCCAACCGTCAATGGAAACATGACATTTTGGCGGACGGTCATATGCGGATAAAGGGCGTAATTTTGAAAAACATAACCGATTTGACGATCTTTGGGTGCAACTTTAAGCATGGATTTGCCAGCGAATCGGATGTCACCACTAGTTGGTTGGAGCAAGCCCGCCAACATATTGAGCATCGTACTTTTGCCACAACCAGATGGCCCTAGTAAACAGACTAAATCGCCCTTTTGGACGCTAAAGCTGACATCCTTTAACGCCTCATGGCCATTGTCATAGACTTTACGGAGATTTTTAACTACTACAAATTCTGCATCATTCATTCGCTTTTCACACCACTTTATCTTGAATTGGACTTGATAAGACTACTTTAGTTTAAGCTATCCCGGATTAAAGCACAAACAAAATATTCGGATTTTAATCCAAAAAAATCAAATCAATTCATTGATTTACAGGATTGTTCTTGCTTATGCTATTATAATCCTAAATATAACAATAAAAGTTCGCCTTATTGTCAACAAACTTTACAACCCGCTTTACAAATTATCGCCGCGGTCAAACCGGTATCGTGAGCTTTCGAGTGCTTGTCTGATGAAATCACTTAAAAGCGTTTGGGTCCGCGCAGTCACCTTGGCAGCCGTTGTCTCGTTCGCCTTTGTTAAGTAGGTCGTCAATCCCTCACCACTCAATTCATGAGCAGTGCGATCAATCTCATCAATGCGCCCCACCGCATAGCTTTGACACTCATCACGATACGCATTAATTTGACCAACATACTGATGGTATCGTGGCTCTACGACAACCTCCAAGGTCTTATAAAGCCAATAAGCACTCCGGGTTGGTGCCACCTGATGCGCTGCCACTTGATAATTGGCAGGTGTATCCACAATATTCGTATAAAATGGCACATAAGGTGAATAAGCGTAAAAGCCCAGATTGACCCATTGAATGGCCGCTAAAGCAGCCGGAACATGCTGGCGAATTTGTAAAATACTAGACTCTTGGTTACGGTCAAGCGCAATTGAGCGATAATGCTTTTGATCGGCAGCATCCCCACTAGCATAGCTCCCCATTGGGTCAAAGGGGGTGCCATTATAATGGCTCGTTAAGAAAAATTGGACGTCTTCAACGCCTAATTTATGAGCCGGTCGACGCGTAAAGGGCATTTCCTGACTAGTTGGCTCTTGGACAACTTCCGGATTAAAGAGCTTCTGGCCATACCAAGTCCGTGGTGTGTTGTAATAACTATCGGCTTCATCTTTAGTCCCAAAAACATTACGGAAATTAAAACCGTCATCAGCCGGATTCAGATGATGCTGGCTAACAAACTCACGAATAGTTGACGCAAACATAAAATGCTCAGTGTCATCAAAATCAAC
>DIDI01000037.1 GCA_002418055.1 Lactobacillus sp. UBA5804
GATTTTTACTGAATTTCTATCGCGAGGTCTGTTGCTGAAGTAACAGGCCTTTTTGTTTGATGGAGGTTTCCATGGAATCTAAACGAAGTGTTACCACACATTTAACCAATGTGATTGCTTATGCGCTGATTGGCGCCATTGCATTTATTGTTATGAAATTTGAATTTCCGATTATGCCCGGGGTGGGGTTTCTGAAATTTGATTTTTCTGATGTCATTATTACGATTGGCATGTTTGTTTTTGGTCCTTTGCCCGGAATAGTGATTGCTTTGATTCGAATGATCCTCGCCCTACTACTTGGTGGTTTTGCCTTTCCTAGTGTTGTGGGGCAACTTGCAGCTTTTCTTGCTTCAATAGCCTTTGCCTTGCCATTCTATTACACCGCAAAGGGGATTGAAGCTAAGGAACCAAGAACATTAAAGCGTTATTTACTTCCAGTGCTTGGGCTACTTGCAGGGATTCTTGCAATGACGTTTATTTTAGCGATTACTAATGCATTTATTTTAACGCCAGTGTACGCGTTGACAGCTATTACCCCAACGCCAACCATTAGTTCTTACGGTCAGCTATTAGCATTAACAGAGCATACTTATCTACAAGGGATGCTTCATTTACCATCAATGGCAGGTTACATTTTCTCAATTATTGTTCCGTTTAATCTGGTTAAGGGAGCGATTAACGCAATTGCTTTCTATCTATTGTTTGAAGCAGTTTTGAAAAATATTAAACCATTTGTTCGTAGACGTTTTAATTTGAATTAAATTGATGAAAAACCACTGTAATGCAGTGGCTTTTTTGTTATCACGTCAACGAGCACTTGTTATTAGCCAATTATTATTCTGACTGAATTTGTCATTTTTTGGTTAATTTATGCTAAAATTGTGACGTATGGAAAGTAGAGGGATCAAGATGGTCAAGAAAATTGTGGGACCATATGAGCATTATGAGCGTCCAAGTACTCCCCGCCAAAATCAATATGAGGATTCACACTCATGGCTACACTGGTTGACCATTATCACCGTTTCTTTAGTGACTTTGCTACCAGCTGCTCATTATGCGTCTACGCTATATGGACCTAAGAGCTCTTCTCAAGTAGTAACAACTAAAACGGTCAAGCCAGTTAAGCGGCAAGTGGTAGTGAAAGCTGCCCGGCCAACTGCGACTAAAACAAGCTCAGCGAGTGCGGTGGCATCAGCTAAGCGGTCAAAAGTTAAATCTTATGTCGTACAAGATGGTGATACCTTATCAAGTATTGCTGCGAGGTTTCATACGACTATCGCAAAGCTGGTAACGCTGAATCAGTTAACCGATAATAGTATTCAAGCTGGCCAAACAATCGTTGTTAAGTAAACAGAAAGGATAAAGAGACCAGATCGTCTCTTTTTTATTGGGATGCAAATAGCCATTGATGGACCTGCTTCGGCAGGAAAAAGTACTGTTGCGAAAATTATTGCAAATAAGTTAGCGTATATTTATGTCGACACTGGTGCGATGTATCGTGCTTGTACCGTGATTGCTAAGCAAAATCAACTTGCGTTTAGTGATGAAGCTGGCATCTTGGCTGCGATTGATCATGATGGCATCGAGCTTAAATCTGAAGCAGGACAGCAAAAAGTGTATGTGGCAGGGCAGGATGTCACAAAAGAGATTAGAACTCCAAGTATTTCAGCTAATGTTTCTGAGGTTTCGGCATTACCAGGCGTTCGCAAAAAGATGGTTAGCCTGCAACGACAAATGGCGGGATCAATGGATATTGTGATGGATGGTCGCGATATTGGCACAACAGTGCTACCAAGAGCAGAAATTAAAATCTTTTTAGTTGCGACTGCTCGAGCCCGAGCTGAACGGCGCGTTTTGGATTTAAAAACGCAAGGGATTAAATCAACTAAAACAGTGACTGAAATTGAAGCCGATATTGCTGCTCGTGACTATAAAGATAGTCATCGCCTTGTTTCTCCTTTACAAAAGGCGACTGATGCGATCGAAATTGACACCACTGATCTGTCGATTGATGAAGTGGTTGAGATAATTTTAGAAAAAATTACAGCTGCCCAAAAAAAACTAGTAAAAAAGTCATAAAATAGTAGCAAAAATTTGGGTTTTCATTTAAAATAGAGTCTGATATTGGGAGGTACTTATGTCAGAAAACAGTAATCAATTTTTAAATGCATTAAAAGAGATGCAGGGAGTTGAAGTCGGAGACATCGTTGACGTTGAAGTCTTAGATGTTGAAGATGGTCAACTTGATGTCGGTGTTAAAGATGCCGGGGTTGAAGGTGTTATTACCCACCGTGAATTCACTGCAGATCGTGGTGCAAACTTGGCCGACTTAGTTAAGTCAGGTGATACTTTCAAGGCTTTAGTATTACGTAGAGCCGGCGGTGACAAGGAGAATGGCGAGTTCTTCTTCTCCGTAACACGTTTGAAGGAACGTGAAGCCTTTGATAAACTTCAAAAAGACTTCGAAGCAGGAAATGCTATTGACGGTACGGTTACTTCAGCCGTACGTGGTGGTTTGCTAGTTAATGTTGGGACAAGAGGTTTCTTGCCTGCTTCATTGATTTCAAATCGTTACGTTTCAAATCTTAAGCCTTACATTGGTAAGACCATGAAACTTAAGATTACTGAAATTGACGCTACTAAGAATCGCTTAATCTTGTCACATAAAGATTTAGTCGAAGAAGAACGTGAAGAAGTCTTTGAAAAGGTTGCTTCACAATTGGTTGTTGGTGATGTCATTGAGGGTAAGATTTCACGCTTGACTAACTTTGGTGCGTTTGTTGATGTTGGTGGTGTGGACGGCTTAGTTCATATTTCTGAGATTTCATACAAGCATGTTGACAAGCCAAGTGATGTTCTTGAAGCCGGCCAAGATGTTAAGGTCAAGGTCATTGGCATTGACAATGACAGACATCGTATCTCCCTGTCCATTAAGCAAACTGAACCATCACCATTCGAACAAGCAACGACTGATTTACATGAAGGTGATGTCTTTGAAGGTGAAGTAAAATCATTGACTAACTTTGGTGCGTTTGTTGAGGTTGCCGATGGGATTCAAGGTTTAGTTCATGTTTCAGAAATTTCATACAAACACGTTGACAAGCCAAGTGATGTATTGAAAGTTGGGCAAACCGTTAAAGTTAAGGTTTTGAATATTGAACCAAGTGAAAGAAGAATTTCACTTTCAATAAAGGCTACAGATGCTAACGCACAATCAGAAGCACCTCGTCAGCACCATCAAAACCGTAATAACAATGCTGTCGCTTCTAAGTACATGAGTAGCGATGACAATGGCTTTGCTTTAGGTGATATTATTGGTGATCAATTAAAGGATCGTTAATAAGAGAATTTACAAAAGAGCCGACTTTAAGGTCGGCTCTTTTGCTTTTTTGAAAGGAGGCTACGGAATGACTTTACCAGTGGTAGCAATTGTAGGGCGACCAAATGTCGGAAAGTCAACCCTGTTTAACCGCATTATCAATCAGCGCTTAGCTATCGTTGAAGATAAACCAGGAGTAACTCGTGACCGTAATTATGCACCAGCAACTTGGCTGGGACATCACTTTAACCTAATCGATACTGGTGGGATTACTTGGACTAACGGCAAGATTGAGGAAGAGATTCGTGCACAAGCGGAGATTGCGATTGAAGAGGCGGATGTCATTGTGCTGTTAACTAGTGCCGAAAATCGGGTCACTGATTTAGATGAGCGGATCGCCCAACTACTTTATCGGACTAAAAAATCGGTTATTTTGGCGGTCAATAAGGCTGATAATCCGGAGCAACGAACGGATATTTATGACTTTTACAGTTTAGGATTAGATGATCCAATTCCAATTTCATGTAGCCATGGGACTGGAATTGGAGATTTGTTAGATAAAATTGTTGAGCAGTTTCCCACTGATCAAGACCAAGTGGCGCCTGATACGATTAGTTTCTCGGTAATTGGTCGTCCTAACGTTGGTAAATCATCGATTGTCAATCGGTTACTAGGTGAAAATCGTGTGATTGTGGCGGATGAAGAGGGGACTACCCGAGATGCCGTTGATACTCCGTTCATGAGCGAGGATGGTACAAAGTATCGGTTGATTGATACTGCGGGGATTCGTCGCCGCGGTAAAGTATACGAAAAGACTGAAAAGTATGCAGTCATGCGAGCTCAAAGTGCGATTGATCGCTCTGATGTGACCCTAATTGTACTGGATGCCAGTACCGGTATCCAAGAACAAGATAAACATGTTGCTGGTTATGCGCATGAAGCTGGTCGCGGTATTATCATCATAGTCAATAAATGGGACTTACCACATAAAACTGCTAACAGTGGCAAAGAATTTGAACAAGCAATTAGACAAGAATTTCAATATTTAGACTATGCGCCTATTTTATTTGTCTCAGCTAAATCTGGACAGAAAATAGACCAAATTCCGGCATTGGTTAAACAAGTAAACCATAACTTGAATCAACGAATTCAATCAAGTGTCTTAAATGATTTGTTAATTGAAGCTAGTAAATTGGTGCCAGCTCCCATGGTTAGGGGAAAGCGACTACGTGTTTATTACATGACACAGGTCAAATCCAACCCGCCAACTTTTGTTGTATTTGTGAATGATCCGGAATTAATGCATTTTTCATATCAACGATTTTTAATGAACCAATTGCGTGCTAATTTTGATTTTAAGGGAACACCGATTAAGATTATTGGTCGAAAGCGTAAATAAGCGCTTATAAAAAATAATGTTATTTAACGGAAAACCTTGTTACGGTGGGCTTTTTGTGATATTTTTGTTCTAGGAAACAAAGTTAGTTGTAATATTTCTTCTCTGTTTCTCCAAAGAAAAAGACTTTGGATATTGGTTCAAATTCAGGAGGTGAATCCATATGGCAAATAAAGCTGAGTTAGTTTCTGAAATTGCTTCAAAGACTACGTTGACCAAGAAGGATATCGCTGCAACAGTTGATGCGCTTTTCGAATCCATTCAAGATGATCTTGCAAAGGGTGAAAAGGTACAATTGATTGGCTTCGGTACTTTCGAAGTACGTCATCGTGCAGCTCGTAAGGGTCGTAACCCACAAACTGGTGCTGAAATTGAAATTCCAGCCAGCGAAGTACCTGCGTTTAAGCCAGGTAAGGCTCTTAAGGACGCGGTTAAGTAATCATTCATTACTTATTCACGAACATACCAGGAAGGCGTTGGCTAAGACCAGCGTCTTTTTGTTTTGATAAGCAAGAAGGTAGAATGATGTCGTACTCAGAACAATTATTAGATGCGATTCAAGCACACCAATTTGATCGTAATCAGACTTTATTAAAACTCGCACTGGCAAATGACACGCCTGAAATCTTAGCCTCACTGGCTGATAACTTAGTTGATTTGGGTTTTACCGATTTAGCTAAAGCAGTTTACCGGGCCTTAATTGCCCAATATCCAGATGAAGATTTGTTTAAAGTCTATTTGGCTGAAATTCTCTTAAACGATGGTGCAGATGATGATGCGCTGAGCTTGCTATACGGCGTCTCTAAAGCATCAGATGCTTATCTTGATAGTTTGCTTATACAAGCAGATTATTATCAAAATAACGGCCTAATTGAGCCTGCTAGGGCTAAACTACTCGCAGCCGATAAATTGGCACCAGATGAAGATGCCATTAAGTTTGGCATAGCGGAATTGGATTTCATGGCTGGTGATTATGATGAGGCGCTAGGCTTGTACGAAGAACTTGTTAAGCGGCAAGCTAGTTTTGGCGAAGTCAATTTACATGAACGTCATTTTGAAACTTTGGCTAAACTAGGTCGTTATGAGGAAGCAGTCCAGGTGATTGCGGCCCATGAGACCGATTTAATTGATATTGATAGTCAGTATCAAGCTGGTCTAGTTGAGCTGGCAGCTGGTAAGATGACTTTAGCACTCAAGTATTTGAATCAAGTACTCGCCCAAAGTCCTGATTATGTCGCTGCTTATCCTTTGTTAGCAAAAGCTTATCAGCGTCAGCATGATTCTGAACAAGTTCTACGGACTGCTCAAGCTGGTTTAGCTTATAATGAGCTTGATGAGCTGCTATACCATTTGGGTGCCCAAGCTGCTAGCCAACTGGGTGAAAATGATACGGCAGTGCAACTTTTAACCCGTGGATTAAAGGTGAATCCGGATAATAGTCAATTATTGCTACAACTGTCTAATCTTTATATTCAAACACATCAATATCAGGCCAATTTGGATTTGTTAAAGCCACTCGCTGACGACCAGATTGAACCACGCTTGCGCTTCAATTTGGCACAGTCGTATGAGGCACTAGATGACAGGAATCAAGCCAAGGCAGCTTATCTATTGGCTTATCAGAGCTTGCAGGGTGATGCTGGCTTTTTGAAACAGATGATTTTGTTTTTCCGGACATTAACTGATACCCGTTCGTTAGTTCAAGAATTATTAGGTAAGTACTTAAAGCTTGCGCCCACGGATGAAGCGATGTTAGCACTACAAGCTGAAGATTAAAGTAACTAAAAAACGTCTAACCGATGGTTAGACGTTTTTGAATTGTGCAAGCTAAGCGTTACGCCGTTGATGTTTGGCAATAAGGGGTAAGATAATCCCAAGCCCAATCATAAACAACGGTTCTACAATATTTAAAATCAACATGTGCCACCAGGTGGTGGAGCCAAATTTAGCATCGATTGGTAAAATTCCGAAGGTAGCAGCCATAATCGTTAAGAGGAAACACCACCAACCGACAATTAATGCCAATTTTTGATTTTTAAGGTAAACATAGTGTGAGGGAAATTGTTCGGGAGCTTGACGAACCTTGATAAAAGCCCAGAAGATTAAACTCGTGACGTATGGTGAAATAATGCCGTTTAGATTGAGTAGTTGATTAAAAATATCGTTCATTGTCGGTAGCGTTGCACTCAAGACCAGAATAACTGTACAGATAAAAGTTGTTAGCCAATAACCGTTAATGGGTAAACCATTTTTATCAGTCTTGGTTAATTGACGTGGCAGATAATGTTTGGCTGTATCACTTAAAAAGATCCGGGCGCCACCATCAACTAGGACTGCTAATTGTGCCAGCATATAAAAGGCTTGGGTCACGATAAATAAGTATAAGAATAATTTTCCTAGTCCAAATTCATGTCCCATTGCTTGGAAGGCATAGTAAGAACCATTCATTTTTAAATCATGTGGTAGGTGATGCGCGTTGAAAAAGACCCCTAAGGCAAAGGAGCCAAAGATGGTTAAAAAGCCAGTCATGATGGCCAATAAGTACATTGCTTTAGGAAAGTCGCGCTTCCCATTTTTCATTTCTTTAACGTAGGGAGCGACAAATTCAGAGCCGTTCATCGCAAAAATCAGGAGTCCTAGCGACATTAAAAAGCGCATGTCGAATTTAGGAATAAAACTTGTGAACTGGAAAGGATGACTTTGAACTTGCCCGCCACGGCCTAAGTAAGTAAAGGTCATGATGACAAATAAAATGGTGATAATAAACATTGCACCACCACCCAGAATGGATAGTATTTGGAGAGAATTGGAAAAGTGATGTTGTAAGAAAATAAAAATAACGAAAATCACGGCAGTGAGGAGGGCAAACATTTGGTTACTCATCTTGCTCTCCATTGAATTGTCACCGTTAATTAGCCAACCGAGCGCTACCACTGTTGAGTTAGCGACATCAACCAGATAGGGCAGTGAGACGACCCAATAAGCCCAGGCAGCAATATAGCCCATCCGGTCGCCACTAGTTTGTCTAATCCAGCTTGAGAGCCCACCACCCTCATTTGAAAAAGTGGATCCTAAATGGCCCACAATTAGCTCATAAGGCACAACAAATAAAATTAAAAGTAGAATCCAATCACCGACGACTTGTAAACCTTGGTTTTGAAAATTATAAATAATGTCATCAAAGCCAATGACGGTGACAAAGTCCATCAGCGCGATGACTGGCCAGCTAATCGTTGACCGCTTAGTATCTTCAATCATGTTTTTTGATTCCTCCGTATATGTAGTAGAAAGTGTTTCAATTATAGCACCTGAAATCACAAAATCGTAACGGAGAAAAAAACTAAGTATCAAAAAGCGCCCGACCAATTAGTCGGACGCTGTGGTTGATTAGAATTCTTGATGACTGTGTGGATCGTATTTAGGATTACGACCATCTTTCTTGTCTAAGGCACTAATCGCTTTGACTTCTTCAGGACTAAGCACGAAGTCAAAAATATCAATATTGCTGAGTTGGTGAGCACTTTGGCTGGCCTTCGGAATTGGCACCACGCGCAATTGAATTTCCCAACGCAGGATAATTTGAGCAGGTGACTTGCCATACTTTTGTGCTAATTGTTGAATAATTGGTTCTTTAAAGGCAGCGCCAGCACGCATTAAGGGGCTCCAAGCTTGCGTTAAAATTTGATGGTCAGCGTTATACTTTCTAACCGCCTGACTCGACCAATAAGGGTGTAACTCAACTTGGTTAACTGCTGGCGTCACGCCAGTTTCCGCAATGAGGCGATCAATATGTTCTGGTTCAAAATTAGAGACCCCAATTGAACGAACTAATCCAAACTTCTGAGCATCAATTAGCGCTTGCCAAGCTTCAACATAGTGATCTTCCAGTGGGTTAGGCCAATGGATTAAGTAAAGGTCGAAGTAGTCTAAGCCAGCTGTGAAGAGACTTTCTTGAATTTGGGTAATGGCCTCACGATAATGATGATGCCTGCCTGGAAGTTTTGAGGTGATAAACAAGCCACCCCGCGGGTGACCACTCATCCGAATTGCAGCTCCAACGGTACCTTCATTTTCATAGCGACAAGCTGAATCAATCATGCGATAACCATTGTTAATCGCAGTACTGATTGCAAAGGCGCCGTTGCGACCTTTTAATGGGTATGTACCAAAGCCAATTTCGGGTATACGATTGCCATCATTTAAATCAAAATAATCCATAGGATACCTCCTTGTAACGGTTACAACAACAAGTTAATTATAGCAGTTGCCTTGCTTAGCTGGGTAAACATTGGCTCAAAAAAACCGCAGCTATCATTGAAGTGGCTACGGTTAATCTTTTTATTTTCTAAATATTGGGCGATGTCTCGGTCGTTTCCCGTAACTGAACCCTTCGCCCAGGGCTTCATGTACTTGGATAATTGAAATAAACGCATGCTCATCTTCATGGTGAACAATCTGCTTCAGCATTGGAATTTCCCGTGGTGAGACAATCACATAAATAATGCGTTTGTCATCTTGCTTGTAGCCACCTAGACCTTTAAGGTAAGTAAGGCCACGATCCATTTTAAGATCAATCATTTTACCAATCGACTCATAGGCATCTGAAATAATCAGGACGCCGCGAGCTGAGTAAGCACCTTGTTGGACCCAATCCATAACGCGGGAGAGCAAGAAAGAGGCAATCAGAGTGTACATCATGTGCTTGAGATCTAGATAAGTTAGCGAGAAGAGGAGGACGATAGCATCTACCGCTAATAGGATTTGACCGGAAGAAATGCCCAACTCGATTTGTCCAATTCGTGCCAAAATATCAGAACCACCACTTGTCCCATTGAACCGAAAGACAATGCCTAGTCCTAGTCCTGATAGGCTACCAGCCAAGATGGCACTTAGAAAGAGGTCGTGCTCAAGGTTGAATTGTTCTATAATAGGCAGTGTGTGCCAGAAGGATAAGAAGAATGACAGACAGATAATGCCCCAGATGGTATAAATCAGTGATCGCTTACTTAAAAAATGTAGGCCGAGCAATAGTAATGGGATGTTTAAAATTAAGGTTGATAAGCCCATGTTAATATTCCAGAAGTGTCTTAAGATTAGACTCACACCACTGATACCACCGTCAGCCAAGCGATTGGGGGCGGAAATCATGTCAAGGCTTAAAGCATAGATGGCACAACCAATGGCAATCATGCTTAATTCGATGATCGTTGAACGTTTTAATTTAGGCATATTGTCTCCTTTGAAAATAAATCATAATATCTAAAGTAACATATTTAGGAATTGATGACACGCTTAAACCGTGGAAGTCAATAAGTTGAAAAAATAATGACTATTAAAGAACTACCAAAGATTTTTTTATTAGCGATGCCCGTTTTGAAAGCAATCGAACAAGCCGGCTTTGAAGCTTACTTTGTCGGTGGCGCTGTGCGCGATGTGCTACTTGGACATCATATCCATGATATTGATATTGCGACGAGTGCGTATCCCGAAGAAGTTAAAGCGCTCTTTGATAAAACCATTGATACTGGCTTGCAACATGGCACTGTCACAGTGTTATATGGGGGAGAAAGTTACGAGATTACAACTTTTCGGACAGAATCCGGGTATCAAGACTTCCGTAGACCCGATAAAGTCACGTTTGTGCAAAATCTAGATGAAGATTTGAAGCGGCGTGATTTCACCATTAATGCACTGGCAATGAATACGCAGGGAGAAGTCATTGATTTATTTAATGGCTTAGACGATTTAAAGCACCATGTGATTCGAGCAGTTGGGGATCCAGAGCAACGGTTTCACGAAGATGCATTACGGATGCTAAGAGCAGTACGCTTCATGAGTCAATTGAAATTTACCATTGAAGCGCGGACTAAGCAAGCAATTTTAGATCACCATCAATTGCTCCACAAAATTTCAATTGAGCGAATCCGCGAGGAATTCGTCAAGATGGGATTGGGGCCAGATTCACGTGCCGCTTTTGCTGTCTTTATTGCGACCAAATTGGTTGAGGCATGTCCTAATTTTGCAGGGCAAAGTGATTATTTAGCAGTATATCCGCAGCTAGAGTATAGCCCGGACATTGAGATGAGCTTTTGGACGATTATTGTCCTATTGTTGAAATTGCCAAGTGCCCGAATTCTCACTTTTATGCGTGATTGGAAAAATTCTAATGCGATGGCACATGCGGTCAATCAAGTCGTCAACTGCTTTGATGTCATTACTGACCACACGCCTAGCAATCTTGAGTTGTTTAGGGCGGGGAAAGTTGCTTTAATTAATGCCATTGATGTGGCTCGTATTTTAGGTGAACCAGTTGATGCTAAAGTACTGGTTGATCGTTATACGGCGCTACCCATTAAAAGCCAAAAAGAACTGGCTATTGATGGCAGCTACTTAGTTGCACATGGCATGCGTCCCGGTCCTGGTTTAGGGCGATTACTAATGCAATTAACCGCTGCTGTAATTGATGGTAAGGTGGCTAATACGCCGGAAGCCATTGGACAATTAGCAGATGAAATCGTTTTGGCATAAAAAAAGACCTCAACACATGCGTTGAGGTCTTTTGTAGATTACACATAAAGTAGGACTGAGAAAAACATCAGGATGGAGCCAGCTAAGACGAAACAGTGCCAAATGGAATGATTTAGTGGCAACTTCTTGAACCCAAATATGAATGCGCCAATGGTATAGGCAACACCGCCAGCGACTAGTAGCCAGAAGCCACTAGTACCTAGTCGGTGATAGAGGACAGGGCCAGAGAAGAGGATTAGCCAGCCCATAAGAATGTACATGCTACACTCCAATAAAACATGTGGCTTGCGCTGGAAAATATAGAAGAGAATCCCAGCTAAGGTTAGTAACCAGATAATACTGAAAATTAGCCAGCCTTTACTGCCGCCAATTGCGACCAACGAATAAGGGGTGTAGGAGCCAGCAATCAGTAAGAAAATTGATGAATGATCAAAAATCTGAAAGACTTTACGAGCGCGGGTATAAATCAAACTATGATATAACGTCGAAAAGAGATAGAGCAGTACCAGGCAGGAACCGTATATGCTAAAAGTGATGATTTTGAGCGGGTTGCCAGAAGCGACTGCTTTAAGAATTAGTAAGACTAAGCCAGCAACTGCTAGACCAAATCCAATTCCATGAGTGATGGCACTGAAGATATTATCTAACAGTCCTAGTACCTGGCTATGAGTTGCCAGGGGAACTGTTTTAGGATTTTTCAAAATAAAACCAACCATTTCATTTTTTTATTCAAGCTAATTTTTGATATACTATAGACAAAGTATTGCTCAGACTATGATTAAGATATCACTCACATTTTATCATAAACTTTTGAGTAGATATTATAGAATTGAGGACAGGGACTTTGGCAAATATCAAAATCATGACAGATTCTTCAGTCCAGTTGACCGAAGCAGAAATAACTAAGTATCACATTACTGTAATCCCACTATCGATTACCATCGATGGGACCTCTTATATTGATGGGGTTGATATTACTCGGACCGACTTTGTGAGTAAGATGAATGCGGCTCAGGATTTACCTAAGACCAGTCAGCCACCGATTGGAAAGTTTGTGGACGCGTTCAATCAATTAACTGCTGATGGCAGTGAAGTGCTCGGTATTTTTATGGCTAAAGCACTTAGTGGCACGGTTGATGCTGCTAGACAGGCAGCATCACTAGCCAAGAATCCCGAGCGTATTCAAATTGTTGATTCTCAGTTGACTGATCGTGCGTTAGGATTCCAAGTGCTCGCTGCGGCTAGGGATGTCACTGCTACGAAACCACTTGCGATTATTCTACAGCATTTAAAGCAAATGCAAGCAAATCAGCATTTGGATATGATGGTCATTACCCTTAAAAATCTGATTAAGGGTGGGCGCTTAGGACCACTTACGGGAACAATTGCCACCTTGTTGAACATTCGTATTTCACTCAGGATGCCTGGTGGCCGCTTAGAAGTCGGTAAAAAAGGACGCGGTAAGCGTTTTACAGAGGCCTTTAATAGTCGGGTATTAGCTGAAATTGCTGCTAATGTTGGTCACATTAAAGAAGTAGGGATTTCCTACGTTGATACGCCTGAGCCGGCGCACGCTTTAGCGGATCGGATTAAACAGCTGGATCCTAAGATTGATATTTTGGTTGCTGAAACGAGTCCCATTATTGCTACCCATTCTGGCCATGGGGCTTATGCAATTCTTTATTATACGGAGTAAGCAATGTATCGTGAGAGTTTTTACCGATTTTTGATGACTTTGCGTGATCCGGATTCTTATGATGAGATCGCAGAGTTTGCTAACAATGCGCAACATGATTCACTTTTCCCCAAACAGGAGGAGAATTATGAAGTGCTATCGAATTATTTAGAGCTCAATGCTGGTTATTTACCGAGTATGTCGATTTTTGATAAGGCCTATCAGCTTTATCAAGATAAGATGAGTTATTAAGGTTAACCCGATGGGCTTTTTTAATTAACAGCGTGGATTGAAAGGGAGTCGAGATGGCAGTCATTCAGTGGTATCCGGGGCATATGAACAAGGCCCGAAACCAGATAGAAGATAAATTGAGTCTCATTGATGTGGTGATAGAAGTATTAGATGCCCGCATTCCGCTGGCATCTCGTAATCCGCTGATTCAAAAATTAGTCGGTCAAAAGCCCCATCTCATTATCTTGAACAAAGCCGATTTGGCAGATCCAGTTGTGACGCGCCAGTGGCAAGAGGCTTTAGCCGGTGAGAATCACTTGGTAGTGAGCCTGGATTCATTACACCACACGAATATGAATGGTCTTTTGAACAGTATTAAAAGGTCGGCTAGTGTTCGGATTAAGAAATTAAAGGCTAAGGGCGCTGTTAATCCGACGATTCGGACAGCAATTGTCGGTGTCCCTAATTGTGGTAAATCAACCCTCATTAATCGCCTAGTGGGTCACCATGCGGCCGAAGTCGGTAATAAACCGGGGGTTACTAAGGGACAAAAATGGCTCAAGACGCAGACCAATATTCAAATTCTCGACACGCCCGGTATTTTGTGGCCGAAATTTACAGATGAAACAGTCGGCTACAAGCTAGCGGCATTGGGTGCAATTAAAGATAGTATTTTTCATTCGGATGATGTGGCGCTTTATGTGCTAGTTGCACTTAAGCGTGATTATCGGGCCAATTTAAGGCAATTTGCCCGAGTATCAGCGGCTGAGTTTGAACAATTAAGCAATCCGGATTTATTATTAGCAATGACTAAAAAGTATGGGATGCAAGATGATTATGACCGTTTTAGTTTATATTTCTTGCAGCGCCTACGCAAAGGAAAATTGGGAAGGATCTCGCTCGATCGGCCATGACCATTCAAGAAGTGAAGCAATTATTGGCGCAAACAACAATTGCACCTGAAGTGTTACAAACGCTGACTACGGATTCACGCCTTGGCGTAAAAAGACTACTTCAAAGTTATCAAAAACGTCAGGCGAA
The DNA here is from genome assembly GCA_002418055.1 of Lactobacillus sp. UBA5804. Lineage (GTDB taxonomy): Bacteria > Bacillota > Bacilli > Lactobacillales > Lactobacillaceae > Lactobacillus. The sequence goes on from DIDI01000037.1 coordinate 14,191, forward strand.
GCTCGCAGCAAAGCAAACTGCTTTTAACAAGCGGCTCGAGTTTGAGCAAGCCTTTTGGAAGAAAGGGCAACTCGTAGCTGGGGTTGATGAAGTCGGCCGTGGTCCGCTAGCAGGACCAGTGGTTGCAGCGGCAGTCATGATTGATTGCAATTTTGACTTGTGGGATGTCAATGATTCAAAACAGCTATCTGCTAAGCGCCGCTTAGAACTGTATCCCCAAATTTTGCAAGCGGCGGTGGCAGTCGGTATTGGTGTCAAAGATGCCGCGGTCATTGACCAAATTAATATCTATCAAGCCGATCGACAAGCAATGCGCCAAGCGGTACTTGCGTTAAATGTTCGTCCAGACAGCTTACTTGTTGATGCGATGGATGTGCCGGTTAAGTTGCCACAAGTGAAACTCATTAAGGGGGATGCTCGTTCTAATTCGATTGCGGCAGCTTCAATTGTTGCTAAAGTCTTTAGGGATACGTTAATGGATGATTATGCTAAGCGCTATCCCCAATATCACTTTACCCATAATGCGGGCTATGGGACAAAGGAGCATTTGCAAGCTTTAGAAAAATACGGCCCGTGTCCCATTCATCGGCAAACTTTTGCACCGGTTTCGAATTTTAATTAAATTGACTAATTTTGAAGGCCTCCTACGTATGGTTAGTTAGGAGGTTTTTTTATGCAACAGACAGAATTACTATTACGCTGTAAGTTATTAAAGCAATTTGGCTATATGAAATTGCTTAAACTGGCGCAGCAGTTACCGGTTAAGCCAGCTGAGCTCTCATTGAAGCAATTGCTGGCTTTGCCACTACCTACGGATATTAAGCGCCGCCTGAAAGTGGTTTTTGATAGCGAACTTGATCAGGCGGTTGCTAAAGTGATGCGGCAATGTCACGTCATTAGCTTCTTTGATGAAATATATCCACCGCAATTACGCGAAATTTATCGTCCACCGCTGATTTTATTTGCACTCGGAAATTTACAACTACTAGAGCAAGAAATTATCACCATTGTAGGCAGCCGGCGTCCAACGAACTATAGTGAAGTGGTCTTAAGCCAATTAATTCCGCGTTTAGTTGCTGATGACTGGGTGATTGCCAGCGGTTTAGCAGTTGGGGTTGATACCTTAGCGCATGACTTAACGCTAGCTGCAGGTGGTGCGACGATTGCGGTAGTTGGCAATGGGCTTAATCAGGTCTATCCGTCAAAAAACTTTCGCTTACAACAGCTGATTGCCCAGCAAGGGCTCCTGTTAAGTGAATATTTACCTGATACTCCGGCACGGCCTTTTCGTTTTCCAGAACGTAACCGTATTTTAGCAGGGCTCTGTCAAAATGTATTAGTGACTGAAGCTGCCATGAAATCAGGTTCGCTCATTACCGCAAATTTAGCGTTGGATGACAACCGCAATATTTATGCTGTCCCAGGTCCTATTACGAGTCTGCTGTCTGCAGGACCTAATCAATTGATTGCTGCCGGGGCGACACCACTGGTTGAATATGAGATTGACTTAAGAAAGATTTGACAAGGTTCGGTGTCTTATTCTATTCTCAGTCTAGCGAATATGACACTAAATCATGAAGGAGGCAGTCTGTGCCTACTAAAAGGAAGAAAAGATCGACGAAGCAAACCAAGAATTTGGTGATTGTGGAATCTCCAGCAAAGGCGAAGACAATTGAAAAATACTTAGGTAGAAATTTTCATGTCATTGCTTCTAAAGGACATATTCGGGACTTGCCTAAGTCCCAAATGGGAATTGATTTTGATAATCATTATCAGCCACGTTATATCTCGATTCGCGGTAAGGGTGAGACCATTCGGGCTTTAAAAGTAGCTGCTAAAAAGTCTGAAAATATTTATTTGGCATCTGACCCCGACCGTGAGGGGGAAGCAATTGCGTGGCATGTGGCTCATGCTCTTAATTTAGACGATACTGCGCAAAACCGGGTTACTTTCAATGAGGTCACCAAGGATGCGGTTAAAGAGGCCTTCAAACATCCCCGTCATATTGATATGGATACCGTGAATGCTCAGCAAGCTCGGCGAATTTTAGACCGTCTGGTTGGCTATTCCTTGTCACCAATTTTATGGGCTAAAGTTAAAAAGGGCTTATCAGCTGGCCGCGTGCAATCGGTAGCATTGAAGCTGGTCATTGATCGCGAAAAAGCTATCAAAGCATTTAAGCCAGAAGAATATTGGACAATTGATGCGAGTTTTGCTAAAGGCAGCAGTGAATTTAGTTCGACGTTTTATGGGTATGATGGTAAGAAACAGCCACTACCTGATAATGAAGCCGTAAAGGCAGTCTTAGCTAAAATCAATAAAAAAGCAGCCTTTACGATTGAACATGTCGTCTCACGTGAACGCCGAAGACAGCCAGCGGCACCATTTACGACTTCTACCTTGCAACAAGAGGCGAACAAGCGGCTCAATTATCGGACTCGCCGGACCATGTCGATTGCGCAGCAGCTTTATGAGGGGGTCAATATCGGTAAAGGCGGTACGACTGGGTTAATTACCTATATGCGAACCGACTCGAAGCGGGTCTCAACGGTGGCGCAAGCTGAAGCCGCTAAATTTTTAAAAGAAAAATATGGCGCTGAGTATGCGGCTAAGGGTCAGCGGCACTTTAAGAATCAGGAAGATGCCCAAGATGCCCATGAAGCTATTCGCCCGACGAGTGTTTATCGCACGCCAGCAGCGCTGAAGTCATCACTGACAACGGAACAATACCGGCTTTACAAGTTAATCTGGTCACGTTTCTTAGCTAATGAAATGACACCGGCTGTTTACGATACGATGCGGTTTGATGTGGTTCAAAATAAGGTCATCTTCAGAAGTACTGGATCGAAGTTGAAATTTGCTGGTTTTACTAAGGTATATGACAATGCTGAAGAGAAAAATCATCAGCTTCCTAAGTTAGCTGAGGGAAATAAGGTTAAACTGGTGAAATCTGACAATAAACAGCACTTTACTTTGCCACCCGCTCGTTATACTGAAGCTAGCTTAGTCCATGCTTTGGAAGAAAACGGCGTGGGTCGGCCGTCAACGTACGCGCCAACCATCGATACCATTCAGCGCCGCTATTATGTGAAGTTAGAAGCGCGTTCAATTGTGCCAACTGAGTTAGGTGAGATTGTTGATGCGCTAATTGAACGTTTCTTCCCAGACATCGTCAATATTGATTTTACGGCACAACTTGAAAGTGATTTGGATAAAGTTGAAGCTGGTCATAAAGACTGGGTTAAGGTGATCGATGACTACTACCAGCCATTTAAGACTGAACTTGATAAAGCCGATAGTGAAATTGAAAAAGTTCAAATTAAAGATGAACCCGCCGGCTTTAACTGTGATATTTGTGGCGGTCCGATGGTGATTAAAATGGGCCGCTATGGTAAGTTCTATGCTTGTTCGCGGTTCCCAGATTGTCGTAATACTAAGGCGATTGTCAAGAAGATTGGGGTTACTTGTCCGAAGTGTGGTAAGGGGGATGTTTTAGAGAAGAAGTCCCATCGCAACCGGAAGTTTTACGGTTGTTCCCGCTATCCTGATTGTGACTTTATTTCTTGGGATCAACCTATCGGCCGTAATTGTCCAAATGATGGACATTATCTGATTGAAAAGAAGACGCGCAAGGGATTGATTGTGTCTTGTCCTGAGGGCGATTACAAAGAAGAGCCACAAGAGACGCAGGCTAGTCATTAAATACTAAATTTTGTTATAATATCATCAAACTAAGGCTAATTTGATGATATTATTTTTTTAGTCACGTAAGCTAGTAAGTGATATTAAAACGCTTAATATTAAATACAGAAAACGAGGATTATGATGACAACGATTTGTTCAGTGAAATTCAACGGGAAAACCGCGATTGCTGGTGATGGTCAGGTGACCCTAGGTGAAAAAGTAATCGCTAAGGCGACCTCTAAAAAGATTCGGCGGATTTATCATGACCGGGTCGTGATTGGTTTTGCTGGCGGTGTCGCCGATGCCGTTAGCTTGCAAGAGCTACTTGAGCAAAAACTAGAAAGTTTTAATGGTGATTTACGCCGAGCAGCCGTTGAGTTGGCTCAAGTTTGGCGTAAAGATGCCACCCTGCAAAAATTAAATGCCATGCTAATTGCATTTGATCAACATGATTTATTACTGATTTCAGGTAATGGTGAAGTACTCGAGCCTGATGAAAATGTGGTTGCGATTGGCTCTGGTGGTAATTTTGCCCAGGCGGCAGCAGTCGCTTTAGTTCGCCATACGACTAATTTATCTGCGAAAGAAATTGCCCACGAGGCAGTTATGATTGCATCTGGCATTGACGTGTTTACCGATAATTACATTTCAACCGATGAGTTGTAGGAGGTAATGTATGACTATTAAAATTCCACGCGAAATTGTGACTAGTCTTGATCAATATATTATTGGGCAGCAAGAAGCGAAACGTTCCGTCGCTATTGCGCTTTATAATCGTTATCGTCGTATGCAATTGTCCAAGCAAATGCAGGCTGAAATTACGCCCAAGAATCTACTGATGGCAGGGCCCACTGGTGTTGGGAAAACGGAAATTGCGAGACGCTTAGCTGCGATTGTGGATGCACCTTTTATTAAGGTAGAGGCGACTAAGTTCACTGAAGTTGGATATGTTGGCCGCGATGTTGAGTCGATGGTTCGTGACTTGGTTGAAGTAGCCGTACAAATGGAAGAGAAGAAGCAATTTAAGCGAATCCACCCGCAAGCTGAAAAAGCGGCTAATCGTCAATTAGTGAAGCTCTTGGTTCCAGGCATCAAAAAAGAACATCGTGACAACCAAATGCAGGGAATGATGAAAATGCTGCTGGGCAACGAGTCCGAATCAGCTGATGAACCAGAAGAAGTTTCTGATGAAGTTCGCAATCAGCGCTTGTCAGTGGCTGAACAACTGACGAAAGGCTTACTAGAGGATCGGCAAGTCACGGTGGAAGTCGCAGAAGCGCCTAAAGCCAATCCAATGTCCGATATGATGGGACAAATGGGAATGGATATGACTTCAGCATTATCCGGGATGCTGCCAAAAAAGCAGATTAAGCGGACTTTGTCCGTCAAGGAAGCACGCGAGTTGCTCATTCAAGAACAGTCACGTCGACTCGTTGATTATAGCTTGATTTATCAGGCTGCGATTGCGCGTACCAGTAATAACGGGATTATTTTTATCGACGAAATTGACAAGATTGTTGCTGGCAATCAGCGGACTTCTGGTGAAGTGTCGCGTGAAGGTGTCCAGCGTGATATTTTACCAATTGTCGAGGGCTCAACGATTCAAACTAAATATGGTCCGATTGACACAGCTCATATTCTCTTCATTGCAGCTGGTGCTTTTGCGGAAAGCAAGCCTAGTGATTTAATTCCTGAATTACAAGGTCGTTTTCCAATTCGCGTAGAACTTAATGCCTTGAGTCAAGCTGACTTCATTAAGATTTTACGGGATCCCACCAATTCACTACTGAAGCAATATATCGCCCTGTTGAAGGCTGATGGTGTCAATCTGGTATTCACCCAAGAAGCCATTGAAAAGATTGCGCAAATTGCTTATGAAGTGAATCAGGGAACTGATAACATTGGTGCCCGCCGTTTAGCCACCATTTTAGAAAAATTATTAGAAGATGTCTTATACGAAGGACCAGAAATGACTATGGGTGAAATTACGATTACTCAAGCTTATGTTGATAAAAAACTTAGTGATATAATTACCAATAGAGATTTAACAAAATTCATTCTGTAAGATTTATAATTTCGATGTAAGGTAATGATGTGTGATGAAATATACAATTTCTAATAACATGCTCAACGTCGTTGTTTCAAGTCATGGTGCTGAGCTACAAAGTGTACGTGGGATTAACAGTCAAATGGAGTATTTATGGCAAGCGGATCCCGCTATCTGGGGGCATCATGCACCGGTGCTGTTTCCAATTGTGGGTCGACTCAAGGATGATTCTTATCGCTACCAGGGTAAAACTTATCACATGGGCCAACATGGCTTCGCGCGTGATCAAGAATTCAAAGTGGTTTACCATTCAGCTGAGAGTATTACCTTCTCGTTGCAGGCGAACACAGTGACTTTGAAACAGTACCCATTTAACTTTGAACTCCGGGTTAACTACAATTTGCTTAACAACTTGTTGGAAGAGAATTTTACCGTGATTAATCAAGACCAGAAAGAATTGCTTTTTGGGATTGGCGGTCATCCTGGATTTAATGTGCCAGTTGATGCTAAAACGCAGAAAGAAGACTATTATTTTAGTTGTCAGCCGTCTGTTGCGCGGGTCCGAATTCCGTTAGTGGGCTCTTTTCTAGACTGGCAGAATCGGTCAATTGCCTCAACGGATAGTTTGATTACGTTGAGTGATCATTTATTTAAAAAGGATGCGCTGATTTTTCAGTTGTCTGGGCATAAGAATCGGGTGTCGTTACGGACAGATGAGAGCCATTTCCATGTTAATGTCTGGACTCGGGATGCGCCTTTTGTCGGCATCTGGTCACAATATCCGAAGACTGCGAATTATGTTTGCATTGAACCTTGGTGGGGGATTGCAGATCGCAATGATAGCAACCGCCAATTAGAAGATAAGTATGGGATGAACCGGCTTAAAACTGGTGAAAAGTTCACCGCAGGTTTTGGGATGGCTTTTCATCCTAAGATTAATCGTTAAAGTGGTGGTTACAAAAAATAAAAAAACTGCTCATTTGGGCAGTTTTTTGCTAGCTAAAGTTAGTTTTTATGAACGATGTTGTTTGAACCAATAAACCAATCCGAAAGGGACAAGATTTTCATCATGATGCCAAATCCGCAACATATTGCTACGGTGATTCCAGTAAATCAGTACCACGAGAATAGCTGTCATGATTGATAAGGGGATATCGTGAAATCCTAAGGTAACGAAGAAAATGAGTAGAATGGCAATCAAACTGGTGAGTGATACCATACTGGTGATGAGCAGCAAAGGGAAAAAGATAAAAAAGCAAATCCAAAAGAGGGATAGATTATAACCTAGTAAAAAGCCAGCCGTGGTCGCAACAGCCTTGCCGCCCTTGAATTTTAAAAAGATAGAAAACGCATGACCTAAAATAACTGCCACACCACATAGCAAACACCATAGTTGATGCCTACTACCTAACAATAGTGGTAGCATCGTTGCTACCGTCCCCTTAAAAAAGTCGAACAGGAAGACAAACGTTCCAGCTTTGACGCCTAAAACGCGAAAGGTATTCGTGGTTCCAATGTTACCGGAACCATATTGACGGATATCTTTATGAAAAAAGGTTTTCCCTACAATGACCCCCATCGGAACTGAACCGATTAAGTATGCTAAAATAAGTAGCGACGCAAATTTTATTGCAAACATATTGACCTCTCTCATTAGAAACTATGGTTATTTTAGCAAAGATTCGTGGTTAAAAAAATGGTAGAGGTTAATTGATTGAACAAATTGGAGGAATTTTAGTGACCAAGAATGCTTATAATGATTCTTCAATTCAAATTTTACATGGCCTAGAGGCGGTTCGTAAACGTCCCGGAATGTACATTGGGTCAACCGATATTCATGGCCTGAATCAACTAGTTTATGAAATTGTCGATAATTCAGTTGATGAAGCGATGGCTGGTTATGGGAAACAAATTGATGTGACCATTCACCCTGACAATAGTGTAACCGTGCGTGATTTTGGACGCGGGATGCCAGTGGGGATGCATAAATCTGGTAAGCCAACTATTGAAGTAATCTTGACGGTGCTACATGCTGGTGGGAAGTTTACCGAACAAAATTACAAAACTTCTGGCGGTTTACATGGGGTTGGGTCATCAGTGGTGAATGCCCTGTCCAGCTATTTGCGAGTGCTTGTTGTGCGTGATGGTCGTGCTTATGAAGAAGTCTTTGAAAATGGTGGTCATCCGGTCGGCACGCTTAAATGCTTAGGTGGCACTAACGAAAAGACTGGGACAACGATTACCTTTAAGCCCGATGCAACCGTCTTTTCAACGACTAAGTATCGCTATGACACAATACGTGAACGGTTAATGGAGTCAGCCTTCTTACTCAAAGGAGTTACCTTTAATTTAACGGATGAGCGTGAACCAGAAAAACACGATACGTTTAAATTCGATGATGGGATTCAATCTTTTGTCAGTTATCTAAACGAGGGCAAAGACAGCCTAAGTGACGTTTTCTACTTTGATGGGAAACAAGATCAAATTGAAGTTGAATTTGCTGGTCAATATAATGACGGTTATGCTGAAAATTTGGTTTCCTTTGTTAATAATGTTCGGACCACTGGCGGTGGTACCCATGAAGCGGGGGCTAAAACCGGTTTTACGAGAGCTTTTAATGATTATGCTAAGAAGCTTGGGTTACTTGCTAAAAAGGATAAGAACATTGATGGCTCCGATTACCGTGAAGGCTTAAGTGCTGTCTTGTCAGTCAAGATTCCCGAAGAACTGCTAGAATTTGAAGGACAGACCAAGGGCAAGCTAGGGACAGCCCAAGCACGTTCTGTAGTTGATGCAGTGGTCTACGAGAAGCTGAGTTATTACCTCATGGAAAATGGGGAATTAGCCCAGAATTTAGTTAAAAAAGCGCAGCGTGCGCGTGAAGCGCGTGAAGCTGCCCGTAAGGCGCGCGATGACAGTCGCAATGGCAAGAAACGCCGTAAGAAAGAAATTTTATCTGGTAAGTTAACCCCAGCGCAATCACGTAATCCTGAAAAGAATGAACTATTTTTAGTCGAAGGAGACTCTGCTGGGGGCTCTGCTAAGCAAGGACGAGATCGGCGCTTTCAAGCGATTTTGCCTCTGCGGGGAAAAGTTTTAAATACTCAAAAAGCGAAGCTTGCTGATATTTTTAAAAACGAAGAAATCAATACCATGATTCATACGATTGGCGCGGGTGTCGGCACTGAATTTAAGGCCACCGACGCTAATTATGACAAGATCATTATTATGACTGATGCCGATGACGATGGGGCCCATATTCAAATTTTGCTTCTAACGTTCTTTTATCGTTATATGCGACCGATGGTTGAACAAGGCAAGGTTTATATCGCTTTGCCGCCATTATATCGGTTGCAAAAAGGTAGCGGTAAAAAGGCTGAGGTCAAATATGCCTGGACTGAAGATGAGTTAAGCCACGATGAGCATGAGATGGGCAAACGCTATGCGTTGCAACGATTTAAGGGATTAGGCGAGATGAATGCTGATCAGCTATGGCAGACCACAATGAATCCTGCTAGTCGGATGCTCATCCGCGTTAAGATTGATGATGCTGCCATTGCCGAACGTCGTGTGACTACGTTAATGGGTGATAAAGTCGCGGCAAGACGGCAATGGATTGAAGAAAATGTCAAATTTAGAATGGGTGAAGCAGGCTCCATTCTAGATAGTGAACAAGATTAAATGAAAAGGATCAAATAAGTCATGACGACAGATGAACGAATTCGTGAGATGCCGCTTGAACAGGTCATGGGTGAACGGTTTGGACGCTACTCCAAATATATTATTCAGGAGCGAGCATTACCTGATATTCGTGATGGATTAAAACCCGTCCAGCGGCGAATTTTGTATGCGATGTATCAAGATAATAATACCTTTGATAAGCCATATAAAAAGGCTGCTAAGGCAGTGGGTAATATCATGGGTAATTATCACCCACATGGTGATAGTTCCATCTACGGGGCGCTGGTGCACTTATCGCAGAGCTGGCGCATGCGTGAACCGCTCATTGAAATGCATGGTAATAATGGTTCCATGGACGGTGATGGCCCGGCTGCGATGCGTTATACGGAGTCGCGTTTAAGCCGCATTGCAAATGTCTTATTACAAGATATCGACAAAGATACTGTCAATATGGTACTCAACTTTGACGATACTGAGTATGAGCCAACAGTATTACCAGCCCGGTTCCCTAATTTATTAGTGAATGGTTCGACCGGGATTTCAGCTGGTTATGCGACGGCTATTCCGTCTCACAACTTGAGTGAAGTTATTGATGCTACGATTTATTTGCTCAAGCATCCAGATGCGAGCTTAGATGATTTGATGCAATTTGTGCAAGGACCGGATTTCCCAACTGGGGCGATTGTGCTTGATAAGAATGGGCTGAGAGAAGCTTATGAAACCGGCCGTGGTCGGATTCAGGTACGGGCTAAAACGACGATTCAAGAGATTCGCGGTCATCGTCAGCAAATTGTGGCCACGGAAATTCCCTTTGATGTGAATAAAGCCACGCTGGTTAAAAAGATGGACGAAATTCGCGTTAATCGTGAGATTGATGGGATTGCCGAGGTTAGGGATGAGACGGATCGCCACGGCTTATCGGTCGTGGTTGAGCTCAAAAAAGATGCTGATGCTCAAAATATTTTGAATTACCTTTTTAAAAATACTGAATTGCAAGTGTCTTATAACTTCAATATGGTCGCGATTGACCGTATGACACCAGTGCAAGTGGGACTTAAGCGCATTCTAGCTTCATATTTGGCTCATGAGCGAGAGGTCGTCACCAATCGGACCCGGTACAATTTGCATAAGGCAGAAGTCCGGCTTGAGATTGTGGCTGGGTTAATTCATGTGATGGATATTTTAGATGCTGTCATTAAAACCATTCGGGCATCAAAAAATAAGGCTGATGCACAAGCCAATTTAGTTAAGCAATACCAATTTACTAAGCGGCAAGCTGAAGCGATTGTTTCCTTACAATTGTATCGGTTAACAAATACTGATGTAATTGCCTTAGTTGCGGAACAAAAGCAGCTAACGACTTTCATTGCCGGCTATCAAAAGCTACTAGCAGATGATCAAGTTTTGCAAGCGCAAATTATTGCGGAGCTCACTGAGGTAAAAAAACAATTTGGTTCGCCACGGCGCACCGAAATTTCCGGAAAAGCCGCTAAAATTCAGATTAATGAAAAAGCTTTAGTTGTTGATGAACAAGTTCGTGTACTTATTTCACGCGACGGCTACTTAAAGCGGTCATCACTACGCTCATTCCAGTCAACTGATGATGATGACAATGGCCTGCCAACTGGTGACCAGGTCGTTTTTGAAAAGACATTATCGACTTTAGCGAACTTGTATTTATTTACAAATAAGGGTCACTTAGTTTATCGGCCAGTTCATGATCTAATTGATGTGAAGTGGAAAGATACAGGACAGCACCTTTCACAAGAAATTGGACTTGATAGTAGTGAGCAAGTCATTCGCGTCTTTGAGGTGCCACATTTAGATGCAAACGTCTGCTTCTTATTAGCAAGTCGTGATGGCTATATCAAACAAGTTCCATTGGCGCAATTACAGCCAACCAGAACGTATCGTTCACGTGCGATTACGGCGATGAAGCTCAAGTCTGCTGATGACATTGTGCTGAGAGTTGATTTGCTGGCAGCTGATGCAGCAACTGATATCATTTTGTTTACCAGTCATGCTTATGCTGTTCGCTTTGCGACTTCTGAAGTACCTGCACTAGGTGCTAAAGCGGCTGGTGTCAAGTCAGTCAACTTAAAAGCGGGTGATACAGTCGTCGCATATGTATTAATTCGGCCTGAAGCAGTGAGGGATTATCATATTGGTATCATGACCCAGCGGGGTGCCTTTAAACAAATTAAGGCCGATATCATTCATGCTGTTTCGCGTGCCAAGCGCGGTGTCATGGTGTTACGTGAATTGAAGACCAAGCCCCATCGGATTGCAGCGGTCACTGCCTACCTGCAAAATCATCAATTATTAATTACGACTTCAAGCGCCAGACAGGTGATAGTTGCAACGAATGCTTACCCTGTAGGGGATCGCTACTCGAATGGCTCCTTTGTCATGGATCCTGAGTTGGATGGTACACCCGTCACAATGACGTTAGGGCGTCCTTTAAGCGATGAGCGAGTGGACGCGACTAGATTATTCTAGCTGCTAAGCTAAAAATGGGTTAACATAAATAAGGCAAAATCATCAAAGTAGATGGAAGAGGAAAAAAATGGAAAAAGAATTTGTTTTCGGTCATCAGAATCCAGACACAGATGCAATTGGCACGGCGATTGCATATTCCTATTTGCAAAATAAGTTAGGCTACAATACTGAAGCCGTTGCATTGGGTGAACCCAATGATGAAACTGCTTATGCACTGAAGGCTTTTGGCTTTAAAGCGCCACGCGTCATTACAAAGGCTGGTAGTGAAGTTAAGGCCGTGATGCTTGTGGATCATAATGAACCACAACAAAGTGTGGCTGATATTGCGGATGTGAAGGTCACACATGTGGTTGATCACCACCGGATTATGAATTTTAATACTAGTAATCCGTTGTATTATCGTGCTGAGCCGGTTGGTTGTACTTCAACTATTGTTTGGAAAATGTTTCATGAGAATAATGTTTCCATTCCCAGCAACATTGCTGGCATCATGGCTTCGGCAATTATTTCTGACACCTTATTATTAAAGTCACCAACGACGACGCCCGATGATCATGAATCTTTACCAGCATTAGCAAAATTAGCTGGGATTGACTACCAAAGCTACGGCTTGGATATGCTTAAGGCCGGTACCAATATTGCTGCTAAATCAGAGACTGAATTGATTGACGTTGATGCGAAAAGTTTTTCACTAAACGGTAAGAACGTTCGTGTTGCCCAAATTAATGTGGTTGATTTAGCTGAAGCAATGGCACGTAAAGAGGCCTTTTTAGCTGCTATGAAAACTGCTGCAACTGCCAGTCACTACGATATGTTCATGCTGTTAATTACAAATATTCTTGATTCTGATTCACGTGCTTTAGTGGTTGGGTCAGATGAAGACAAGGCAGTTTTTGAAAAAGCCTTCGGTCAGAAGTTGCAAGCCTCTGAAATGGCTTTACCTGGTGTCGTTTCACGTAAAAAGCAAGTCGTCCCACCATTAACGCAAGCATTTGAAGCTTAATTTTAAAGGAGCAATATGAGCTATCCACAATTAGATTTAGCTAAAGCTAGTGTCCAAGTAGTGATGCAAACCAATCATGGTGACATTACCCTCGCACTATTTCCAGAATTGGCACCAAAGACGGTTGAGAACTTTGTGGGCCTTGCTAAGAAAGGTTACTATGATGGCGTGATTTTTCACCGGGTCATTAGTGACTTCATGATTCAAGGCGGGGATCCTGATGGTAATGGTACTGGTGGTACTAGTCTATGGGGGAAGCCGTTTGCTGATGAATTTTCAAATCAGCTATTCAACTTACGTGGGGCTTTATCCATGGCCAATGCTGGTCCAAACACTAATGGCAGTCAGTTTTTCATTGTCCAAAATAAAAATGTGCCTAAGCGGATTTTGAGTCAGATGAAGGATGCTGGTTATCCAGAGGCCATCATTGAAGCCTATCGCCAAGGTGGTACCCCTTGGCTCGATGGTCATCATACTGTCTTTGGACAAGTAACGACTGGCTTTGATGTGGTGGATGAAATCGCCAAGGTTAAGCGCGATGCAATGGATAAGCCACTTAATGATGTGGTGATTAACGCCATTACTGTCACGAAAGCCTAATTTTACTTAACAAAAAAACAACTGAGCTAATGACTCAGTTGTTTTTTTGTTCCGCTGACTTACTTATTTCATCTAAGGCCTCTTTTTGTACGGTTTGATCGACGTGCGTATAAAGATCAGTCGCACTCGTACCCTTTTGACCAAGTTGTTGTGACACAAGTACTTGGTCTTTAGTAATGTTGTATAGCTCGCTGGCCAAGGTATGACGTAATTTATGGGGGGTAAGGGGATGGCCAAAAGCAGTCGAATATTTTTTGACGAGTTTTTCAACTGAGTTGGCTGTAATACGCCTCGTGTGGCCATGATAAATAGTTAAAAAGAAGGCTGTATCCTTTTTTAAAGCGTGATAGCGCTGCGCGCGCAACGTTTGGTACTGCTTGAGATATGGAATGGTCCATGGTGCGATGGGCACACTGTCACGTTGCCCGCCTTTACGCGTGACATCAAGCATATTTTGTTTCCAGTTGATATCAGCTAAGTTAACATTGACTGCTTCAGAAACCCGGACGCCTGTTCCTAGTATCAGTGCAATTAATGCAAGATCGCGTTCTTTATTAATTTTAAACGCTGGTAAAGCCCGTTTATCGCAATGCTGCTCATATTCATTGTTAATGAAAGCGATAAAGGTGAATTTCATTTCACCACGATACATATGACTGGCCATGGCATGGGCACGATAGTTTAACGTTTGGGTATTATTTAAGGAGTCAATCTTCAGCATCACATTCCGTTCAAAATATGGCTCACCATTTTGATTATCCGCAGTAATGGTTAAAAATTTAAATAGCGATCGTAAGGCATTGATTGACCGATTAATAGACGTAGGAGAATTTAAATGCCTCTGAGCGTTCGTTGAATGACGTAAATGATCAACATATAGCAGCAAATCATCACGGCGCAGATGTGCTAAAACTTCGGTGGGAACAGCTTGATTTGTTTTGGCAGTGGTAATGCCAGTTGCACGTAACCAGTCAAAAAAACGCCTAATTTCAGTTAAATATTGGTAGGTGGTCGTAATGGCATGATTAGTTCCTAAATAAAATTCATTAACGTAAGTGGGTAATTTAGCTAATTCGGCTTCGATTAGGCCAAGGTAACGATCGGATTCCATTTAATTTTTTCCTTTCAAATAATGATTAGTCATCAGTGGGTAAACAACTTAACATAATATATTCATTGTAAAATGCTTTCGGTAATCCCAGGCTAAGCCAATTAATAGATTCCAATATGATGCTGGTTGAAACTGCTAAACGACTTAGTTTATTCATCAGTCATGTGGGTAGCAATTGATTCTAATGATAGGATAATGTAGCGCTTAAATTACGATTGATAATTATCAAGCTATCAAGCTTAACTTAGCTTAAAGTAGACTAAAAAGCCTAACTATCACTATTTTAGCATACTGATGTCATTAAAACTATAATTTTAATGACAGGCTTATGGAAACCTCTTTTGCTGCGGCTAGCTATTTAAGGACTCAATTTTAAGCCCGCTTAAGCTAATTCATTTTAGCTGTACTGTTCATCATCTTGCAGTGGTTGATTTGTTTCTAAAATAATCTGCTTTTTTGCTGAATGCTGATCATTCATTGCTGAGGATAACTCAAACCGTGTTCAGCTGTTATTGCTCACTGGGCTTTGGCTGTGATTGACTTGAACTTAATAGCTGCTCTCAAAATAGCCATCATGCTGATGTTGGGGGTTAAAATCAATAGTTATACTTATTCTTGAATCATATCAAGCAATCTCAAATTTTCGAATCACCTTAGGATATTATTTTTAGGCCAAAAGGGCCCTTCCCCTTCCCCACGGCAGTAGGAAAGAAGTGGCTAGGCTAGTCGAACTGAGGTTATTAAAGTGAATAATCGCTTTACCCCATGCTGGATTATGATAAAATAAGAGCAATTTAACTAGTTAAGAAAGGCCATTCTTTATGCAGCATCTTATCGATCTCCACCTCCATCTTGATGGCTCCTTGCCAGTAGCCACAGTGAAAAAGCTCATGGCACGACACCAATTGAAGCCTCTATCCCCCACTGCATTAGCAGCACGTTTATCAGTTTCACCGCATTGTCAGAATTTAGATGAGTATTTAGAAAAATTTGCTTTTCCGTTAACACTCATGCAAACTGCACTAGATTTAAAAACTTGTGTTTATGATTTATTGCGAGAATTAAGACTGCAAGGTCTCATTTATGTGGAAATTCGATTTGCCCCGCAGCTACATACCCAACGCGGTCTGAGCCAGGCTGAAGTTGTGGAAGCGGCCGTGGCCGGGTTAAATCAGTTTATTGACTGGCAAAAAAATCAGCATGATCTTGTGCCGGAATTACATGTTGGTTTAATTCTATGTGCCATGCGCTTTACCAATAACCTGGCCGAAAATCTAGCTACAGTGGCAGTGGCTCAACAGTTTTATGGTTCAGGTGTCGTGGGCATTGATTTAGCTGGTCCTGAGTTGAACCATCCTAACCGAGATTATGCCGAAATTTTTACACGTGCACGCGCCGCGGGTATCCCCTATACCATTCATGCTGGTGAAGGATATGGCATTGCATCCATTAAGCAAGCCATTGCACTGGGTGCTACTCGAATTGGTCACGGCATCCATTGTGTTGAATCGGCGAACTACGTCCAAGAATTAGTTAAACGTCAGATTACGCTAGAATGTTGTGCCACCTCTAACTTAAACACCCATATTTTTAGGTCATTAGCTGATTATCCAATTAGAAGTTTATTACGGTCAGGTGTGCATGCCACTTTAAATTCTGATAATATGACTGTCTCAGCGACTAATCTGCCGCTTGAATATCAACGCTTGCATGAGCAAGTCGGGTTAACGACAGCAGAAGCTTTACAATTGCGCCTTAATGCGGTACAAGCAGCTTTTACGTCTGTTAATGAGAAGGCACGCTTAAGACAGCTAATCATGTCAGAAACGATGAATACGCCATTAACTGTTAGTGATTGATAACGTGATCGTATTAAAAAAGACCCCATACTGGGATCTTTTTTGTTTTGACGTTTATTTGGTTAAATTCAGTGTTTGGCAATCAAGCATCCATGCTATCGCTAATGATTTTTCACCTAAATGAGTAGCGACTACCGGACTAAACTCACTAATGTTAACAGGCAATCCTGGAAAGGCAGTTTTAACAAACTCGAGCATTTCCTGAGCCTGTTTTAAGTCATTAGAATGAATAACAAAGAGACGTAACTGGTTACGATATGGTAATTTTTCAGTTCGCTCTGAAGCGATTTCTTCTAAACGTGCGACTGCCCGCTTCATACTTCTAATTTTTTCAAAGGCAACAATCTTGCCTTCACTGGTAAAGCGTAACAGTGGCTTAATATGTAAGACTGAGCCGATAAAAGCGCCAGCATTACTCAAACGACCACCTCTACTCAAGTTATTCAAGTCATCAACCACAAAAATAGCATCAAAGCTACCACGAATTTCGTGCAACTTATCGAGCATATCGGCCATTGTCCAACCGTTCGCAATCATTTTTGCGGCGGCTAGGACTAACTCACCTTGCAAACGAACGGTAAAGCGTGAGTCAAACGGCACTAGGCCGAATTCAGGGCGTTGCCGTGCAATATTTTGCCATGTTTGGTAGCAACCGGAAATACCACTTGCTAAGCTGATTGCTAAAATGGCATCATAGCCATCGGCATGTAGTTGCTCAAAAAGCTCGAGACAACTCCCTAAGCTGGGTTGAGAGGTCTTCGGGAAATCAGTGTTATTAGCTTCTAATTGGAACAATTTGCTGGCATCAATATCGATACCCTCCAGATACGTTTTACCACCGATCATAATCGGAATGGGCAGTATGTGAATCTGATTAGCGATAACTTCCTCTTCAGTTAGCACACTGGTGCTGTCAGTCACTAAAGCAATTTTCATGACGAAATCCTTCCTGTCTATGCGTATATGGATTGATTATAGCATATTTTAATTTTGCTTGGTACTCTTCGAGAAATTGGTTAGCTTTAACAAACAAGATTGTGAAATTCACAAAGTAAGTACGCTATTTTAATATTTGCTTTCTGCTGGCTACATTAGGCTTATACGTGATTAATTGTTATAATTAGTAGGTATCTTTTTGAGGTGGTATTTATGGCATTTGATGGTTTATTCATTCACAGTTTACTTACAGAGCTCTCCCCTAGCCTAATAGGTGGGCGTTTATCAAAGATTTATCAGCCGTTTGAACAAGATTTAGTATTGGTCTTTCGTAAAGAGCGTCATAACCAAGCTTTATTAGTTTCGGCTAATTCACAATATCCACGGTTTTATTTAACGAAGCAGACAATTGCTAATCCTGATAAAGCCCCTACGTTTGTAATGGTTTTACGTAAGTATTTAGAGGGATCAGTCTTACAACAAATTGACCAAGTTGGGTTAGACCGAATCGTTAATTTTCATTTTAGTAACCGTAATGAATTAGGCGATGAAGTGCAGCTCGTCTTATCTGTGGAGCTGATGGGACGCCACAGTAATGTGATTCTCTATAATCAAGCAGATGGTCACATTATTGATTTACTTAAACGAATTAGTCCGGATGAAAACCGGGCACGGCTCTTATTACCAAAGGCAAAGTATGAGTTGCCGCCATTACTACCGGGGATTAATGGCCTCTCATTGACAGCGGAGCAATTTTCGCAGTTAAAAACGGAATATCCTGATGCTGAACTACTAGCCCAAAAATTTAGTGGTCTTGATAAAGACGATCGCTTAGAGTTAATGGGGTATTTAGTAGATGATTATTCTTATGCCTCGTTACAGACCTTTTTTGAGCAGTTTAATAATCCGCGAGCATTTACCCTGATTTCGTCCACTAATAAACGCAAAATTTTCCCTTACCTTCCCTATCATTTAGATTTGCGTAAAGAGAGCCTGGAACCAAATTTAAGCCGTGGCCTTGACCAATTCTATGAATATCGCGCTAGCCGGGATTGGGTTAAGCAAAAAGCTGGTAAAGTGGTACGTGTTGTTAAAAATGAACAAAAGAAATTAAGCAAAAAGTTGGTCAAGCTGACCAAGCAACTTAATCAAGCTGAAAATTCTGAAGATTATCGTATTAAAGGTGAGATGTTAAATGCCAACTTGGCAGCAGTTAAAGCTGGTATGACAGTTGTAAAAGTTCCGAATTATTATCAAAATAATGAACCCATTAAGATTCAACTGAACCCGGCCCTCTCCCCTGCTCGTAATGCCCAAAAGTATTTTAGTAAGTATAAAAAATTGCGTGATTCAATTAAGCATGTTCACACGCAGATTGCGCTGACACAAGGCAACTTGGATTATTTCGACTCGATTAAAACGGCGATTGATAATGCTGATCCGCAGGATATTGATCAAATTACAGATGAATTAGTTAATCAGGGCTACATCAAGCATCAAGACAAGCACAAACGCAAGAAGCGAATTAGTGAACATGATTTAAATCGGTTTGTAGTCTCTTCCGGAACTGCAGTTTGGGTTGGAAAGAACAATTATCAAAATGATTGGCTAACTTTTAAAAAAGCCAATAAGACTGACTATTGGTTCCATGTTAAAGATATTCCCGGTTCACATGTCATTTTAAAAACGGCTCATCCAACTGATGCTGATATTCGCGAAACTGCTGAAATTGCTGCCTATTTTTCGAAAGGCCGACTTTCGTCACATGTGCAAGTTGATTATGTGCAGACGAAACGCGTTAAAAAGCCTAATGGTGCCAAACCTGGTTTTGTCATTTATACTGGTCAAAACTCTATTGAAGTCACACCAGTCGCAGAAGTGGTTTTAGCAAAAAAACAAGCTTAATATATGAAAAGGCAGTGGAGATTTCCACTGCCTGTTTTGACTACCCTCTTTTATTGGTTTAAATCGGTAAAGTGGTTAAGGCTAGACTTTCGAGCACCTTAGCGACTAATTTGGCTGTTTCTAAAGTCGAACAAACTGGAATATGCGTGTAAAGTGCTTGATCGCGAATGGCAATGGCATCTTGGCTGGCCGCATCAGATAGATTAGTGATATTAATAACCATGCCAACTTTATGTTGACGAATCTTGGTCAATAAATTATGGGAATTATCATGGATTTTAGTGACCACACCAGTCGTGATTCCCGCTTCCGCAAACATGTTAGCAGTACCTTCAGTTGCCAGTATTTTAAAACCGAGGAGATGAAACCGATTAGCTAGCTCGGTTACGGCTACTTTGTCTTGATCACGTACGGATATAAAGATTGTCCCGTAGCTTGGAATCGGCAAATCGCTCGCTTCATAACCTTTGTACAAGGCTTTAGCGAGTTGTGTATCGCGCCCGATGACTGATCCAGAAGATTTCATCTTGGAGTCAAACGTATTTTTACTTTGATAATCAATGTAAGAAAAGACCGGCATTTTAACATGAATAAACTGATTACTTTCCCAAGTTCCTTCTGGGAACCTCATTGTCTTGAGCTTTTTACCAATTAACACGTTGGTGGCACAAGCCGTAATATCTTGGCCAAGCGCTTGCGAGAGAAAGGCGACGTTATGACCCGCATACGGTTTGATTTGTAATAAATACAACGCGTTGTTAGCACGTAAAAAGTGAAGGGTAAAAATCCCGATACTACTAAGTTGATGCAGCATGTTAATCGAAGCTTGAATCATTAGTTGTTCATCTTTAGCGGCCAGACTTTGCGATTTAAAGACGGCAATGGAGTCAGATGCATGTGATCCAGTCTGTTCCAAATGTTCAATCACGCCTGGAATGGTTACCGTATCACTGTCAGAAATACCAATGACTTCATATTTACAGCCTTCGATAAAGAGCGATGCCACCAAGCGGTCAAGTTGCGTCTCAGCGAGGTACTGTTCCATCGCCGGTTTGTCATAAACGACCGCTGATTTTTGTTTAATTTGTTGGCTACTCCCGCCAATTAATAATGGAAAGCCGTACTTAGCGATGAATTGGTCAAGTTGTTGATGATCCGTCGTTGTCATCGATGGCACCTGACTTAATCCCGGTAGTGGTCGGGTCAATAATTCGTGAATTTTTTCTTTCAGCCCATCACTGCCACCAATGACTTTTAGCCCCCGCAATGCGAGTGCATGTGCCATACTAATAACTTTTTTCCCTGAAAATTGTAACAACACTTCATTAATTCCTTCATGTTGTGCAATTTTAACAATATTTTCAATCGAAATCGGCTCTACGTAAGACCGGTCGACATCACGGTAGCGACTGGAGACCGCTTCATCATTATTAGAAAGTAATACAGTGAAATAATTATTATTATGTAAAGTCTTTAAAGCATGTGCCAGCATATAGTCGAACTCACTAGTGACAGATACCTGTAGCGGCAGCATACCCACAATGAGTAACTTCTTTGGATTGGTAATCACGCTGGCTTCGTCTTGGATATCATAAGCCCCATAAAAAGCGTTGACGGGTGGCCGATAAAACCCAGCCGTGCCATCAATTTGCACATAGACGGGCACTAGCCCGGCCTGGTCAATCAAACGATCAATTTCAGCAAGTGGCTGATGACTTAAGAGTGCAATTAACTCATTCGAAAAGCCATGAATTTTGGCCTGAGTGAGCAGTTGCGAGGATAAGGTGACTGCTTCCGACTGCGTATCATGCAGTGTTTGACCAATATGAACAATTGCTGCTAATTTTTGGAAGTAAACGTGCTTGAGATGCAAACTGGGATACAATTCTTTTTCAGTTAAACCGGTCGCAAGCGCAGCTAGTAATTTAATCCAGTGTTGTTCATCATAATTGGTTAACTCGGCTATAATTTCAGCATGTGTTTTAGCTAAACTCTGATGCAGTACTTGGTGAGCTAATTCTAAATTGGTAGTACCGGTAATGGCCTTCAAGAAGGCCGCTGCAAAGTTGCGGCCAATTCCAATCGCTTCCCCACTCGCCTGCGTTTGGCTATTCAGAGCATAGTGATTCTTACCAGACTCTGCTAAAGACCAGTAAGGCATTCGAATCGCAAAATTATCTTGAATCGGTTCAATGGCGGCGTTGAGGCCAGAGTCAGGATCAATAATTTCATTTAGTCGGTAGCCTAGGGCTACTTTGCTTAGAACATAGCCAACATTGTAAAGCATCACCTTTTCTGCCCAAATGGCAGATTTGGTCAGACGTGGTTTTAGCGATAAGAGTTTAGCTTCCAGGTGGGTGCCGGTATGTTTAATCGCAAAATGCAGGCACATAATCCCCACCAAATTCAAATGGTTGATTAATTTGCGTGCTAAAATTTTGAGATTCTGCAAATCATCATTGCTGAGAGTAATGGCTGGCATAACCATGGTTGAATCACCTGAATTAATTTGTACTGGTTCTAGCGACCCAGCAAAATTAACGAATAAGCAATTGCCATCATGATCACGAATAACGTTACAAATAATTTCTTCCCAGCCTGATAAATCTTCGACGAGTTGATAATTTTGCGATGAAAATTCATCGATTTCTGCTTCGGTCTTAAAATACGTCAATAATTCATGGCTATTTTTAGCGTGATAGTGGTCGCTATGAACATAGCGGTGCTTTTTAGTAATCAGAATTGGAAAAGTGAGGTTAGGACTTAATTGCCGCACTTCTGCGAGCAATGCCTCCCGGGTTCGCGGTTGTAATTGCCAATTTTTGGCGACCCCAATGCGTAATTTTTTAAGAAAAGCTGCTTGCTTAACCGGTGTTTCTAATGCCAAGGTTTGAGGGTTAATGGTTAGCAACTTAATTTGCATTTCGCTCAAAATACCGTCTTGAATCAGTTTACGGGTGATTTTGACGCTCGTGGTTGAGCCATAAGCAGTTACAATTGCATCAGGCTCTTCCATCCGCAAGATACGTTTTAAAAACGGTAAGGTCATCGGTTCTAAGTAAGTCGTTACCCCAGCTTGTTTATCGGTTGAAATGGTAGCTGGATTCGGATTAACTAAGACGACATGAATTTCTTCTTCTAAAAAGGATTTAATGGCATCAGTAACTAGCAAGTCCATCTCAGCGACATTCCCTACTAAGGTTGGACCTGAACTAATAATCAGAACTTTATTTAAATCATTTTCACGTGGCATGTGACGTTACTCCATCATCTTCAAAAAAGTGTCAAAAATTCGCGAAGCTTCCCAGCTTCCCGGTGAGCCCTCAGGATTAAAGGCTGTGGCCACGACTTTATCTGCTAAGTTAACAAATCCGGCAACCAGATCAGTATGGATATCGAAGAACTCTTGGTCCAAATTCATTTTCATACTGTCAGGATAAATTAAATTACTAATGTTCATGGCAGTTTGCCAAATTCGATCAGAGTTTTGTTCGATGACGGGATAATTAGTCCCGTTGAATGCGTGCGGCAAGGGTGTGATTGCAAAATTAAGGAAGTCGGCAATTGCTAAAAATCCTAGTCCAATACCCAAAATTGGTAATTTGCCATAAAATTCCGTCAAAATTGGGGCTAATGTTGGCAATACTTCATCAGTTTTTCCGGGGCCATTAGAAATCACAATCCCATCCGGCCGCAAATTTTGAATATCTGTTTTAGTGGCGCTAGCTGGTAAAACCGTGACATTCACCTTGCGTAATGAAAGTGAACGTAACATTGAATGTTTTAACCCTAAGTCAATCACTGCAATCGATTTCCCTACATTCGGTGCTGCATAGGCATTCTTAGTGGAATACATGGCCGATTTGTTCTTTGGTAAAACTAGCGCTTTGATTTGGTCAAACGCGTGGGCATCATTAGTGTCCATGATGGATACTTTGATTTTTTCTTCGGTTTGCAACAAATGAACAAGTGCCCGAGTATCGACCTGATAAATGGCAGGAATTTTCTTCTCAATTAGAAAAGAACTTAAGTCTTGTAGCTCATTATTATTGGCTGAGCTAGCAACGACATCATTCATAATGACGCCTTTGATAAGCGGATTAATACTTTCGTAATCAATCGTATTAATTCCAGTTGCACCAATTAGCGGTGTGGTAAATGCCAGTATTTTTCCAGCATTTGTTGGATCTGTTAATGCCTCTTGGTAGCCGTAATTGCCAGTATGAATCGCTAACTCACCGGTTGAGATAATTGATGCACCGAGACCCGCCCCAGCAAAAAAGCGGCCATCTTCAAGAATCAGAAATCGTTTCATCTTTTTCCTTTTCTAGCTTAGCTAAAGTCGTTTGGAAAATTTGCGGTGGGTTCACAGAGAAAGAAAGCACTTTTCCTGTCCTTGGATGCTTAAAGCCTAAAGTCTGGGCATGCAAAAATTGCCCATGCCCATGCAGCGTCTTTCTTGGACCATATAAAGGATCCCCAGCAACGGGATGTCCAATATAAGCCAAGTGAACGCGAATTTGGTGGGTTCGTCCAGTTTCTAAACGACATGAAATCAGACTATAACCAGTAAATTGCTTTAAGACTGTAAAGTGTGTGACGGCAGGCTTGCCGTTAGGAACAACAGCCATTTTTTTACGATTAACCCGATCGCGGCCAATTGGTGCGACTATCCGGCCGGATTGTTCACTAAAATTACCATGAACAATTGCGACATATAAGCGTTCATTACTTTTATGTGCAAGTTGCTGCTCCAACGCTTCACGCGCAGCTGCATTTTTGGCAACCATCAATAAACCTGAAGTGTCCTTATCGATGCGATGGACAATACCTGGTCGAAAACCTTCTGGGCTATTAGCTAATTTTCGGGTATGGAATAATAGTGCATTAACGAGCGTATGGTCAGGATGACCAGCTGCGGGATGGACGACCATGCCCTGCGGTTTATTGACGACCAGCACATCATCATCTTCATAGACAATATCGAGTGGGATATCTTCTGGAACGAGTGACAATGGTTGTAATGCTGGCACGTCAACAGTCACAAAGTCTTTAGCTAATACCGAATATGAAGCTTTTTCGGGATGCGAATTGACAGTCACATGGTTATCCTTAATAAGCGCTTTGAGCTGGGTACGTGATAGCTTGGGTAGCGCTTCAGCCAGCCAACGGTCAAGTCGTTTATGGGCTGTCGTCGCCGTTAATTCATAATGTTCAGTCATTCTTTGCGCTCCTTAGTGCGAGTTTTTTTCATCGAAAAACAGTAAATAAATCATAATTAAAATGACGCCAACTGTGATTGCAGAATCAGCTAAATTGAAAATGTTAAAATTCACAAAATCAAGTTGAATCATATCGATGACATACTTGAGGTGCAATCGATCAATGAAATTTCCGATAATACCACCGAGTACGAACGCTAACCCTGTTTGCAATAATGGTTTCCGGTAGCGTTTTGACCATAAAAAATAGCTACAAACACCGATAGCAATAAGACTAATGATATAAAAGAACCACATTTGTCCCATTAGAATGTTCCAAGCAGCTCCAGGATTTTGGAGATAGTTAAATGAAAACAATCCCGGGATGATGTTATGAATCTCCCCTAGCTGATAATTGCTAGCAATATAACTTTTCAATCCTTGATCAGCTAGCACAACGATTAGGGAGATGATCAAATATAAAAATGGCATTAGCGGTACGTGCTTTCTACAGGTAATCAGTCGTTTAACGATTAGCTGGCTTGGATTTTAAGATGGCTAATTTAATCGTCTGATAGTGGTTAACTCGGGCTTGATAGTAAACAAAATACCGTCCTGTTCGGTACTTAGTAAGGGGGACTGCCAGCACGGGCAACCGTCGATATGGTAAATGTAACTTGCCGCTCTTGAGAACAAGATAGGAGGATCGAATGGTCCAGATCAACAATAAAATAAAAATCAGCAAGCAGATCAGTGCGGAAATACTAATCAATTGATTGCCTTCGTAGCTTAGAATGATGTCAATGAGTAAGATGGTAAATAGCCAAGAATAGTAGATTAAGCCTTGCGGCCCTAACAGGATTAAATGCCGTTTCATCACAACCGCTTTCTAATAAACAATCTTAGCGTATAGATTGCTATGGTCACTGGTATCGTAAAGGGTTTCTAGGTAGAGTCTAAACTCTGGATGCGTGGTAATCAAGGTTTGGTAAGCTAAGGAGCTTTTGATTTTAACTAACTCGTTAGTTGCAATATGGTTATGCCCCGTATAATAATTATAATTCATCTGGGCAAACAAGCTTCCCATCTGACGAATTAAGGCTAAATGATGAGGGTTAACTTTTAAATCATGTTGCATCAGATGACCAGCGATGGTTCCGAGCTGTAATTTTTCTAAATAATCATGAAAATTGACCAAGGTTTCATCACCTTTTTGATTGGCTGTTAGATATGGCGTCATATTAAAAATTTGCCGTTCATAGGTCACGTGCTTGGAATGAAATTTAACATTACCATAGCCTTGGTCACAAGAAGCAAAGCATGACGTGGTAATCTCAGTTGTCGGCGTATCTGGTTGAGGTCGCTTGATATTTTGGGCATGAATATGACCTGAAAAGCATAGCTTAACTTGGTACTGTTCACAGAGTTGCCGCAATCGAGGCGCATTATCGAGCACGAATCCACGGTTGACGGCTGGATTATGGGCATAAAGATTGTGATGCATAAAAAGTACCGGACGTAAGTGTTCGGTTTGGGCGTATTGCAATTGATTACTAATCCATCCAAATTCTGAATCTGAAATGCCACCGCGCGTATAAGGAGCTCGTGTGGTCTCCTCTTTGGCATAGTAATTGGAATCTAATAGTAAAAAGTAATACTGTGGATTTAATTGGATAGCACATGCAAGACTATTCGGATCAGTCGCCGTCGCAGCCGTATACATGCTGTCAAAGGTATTACGCCAAAAATTAGGACTAATTTCGCCAGCATAAAACTGTTTATCACCGCGAAACTCCCTAGCCCAACCATCAAAAATATCATGGTTACCAGGTACTACCAATAATTTGGTGACGGTTAATTTCGCAAAAATTTGACCAAATTTGTGAATGGATTGTCGTTCCCCATTAAAGGTTAAATCGCCAGTGACCACGATAGCAGTAGGCTTTTGTTCGTTGGCATAGCGAACTAGCGCTTTTAAAACGGTCTCTTGATAGTATAAGTCTTTGCCTTGACTCGTTTTTTGCATACGAGAGAAGGCCTGACCATGATCATGTAAGGCATCTGCAATTAGATGAGTGTCAGAAATAACCCAAATATTTGTGTTTAAATCGGTAGTTAGCATCTTTAGCCTAGTATTATTTTCTATTAGCCCAATATTGATAAAAGTCGACTCTCAAATTCCCATTAAAAAGTTTTCGTTTTTTCGTTGCGCGTTTACCAAATGCTTGTTCAAAGAATGGTGCAGATGCCAAGTAATATTGGCTAAAACTAGTCAAAGGCCCTAGCGTTTGTCCCATTTCTTGATAGAGCGTTGCCACCTGATCACGGTCCTTCAGTCGTTTACCATAAGGGGGATTAGCAATGATAACACCATTTTCAAGCTCTGTTGCAAAGTCTTTAACGGCCACTTGTTTAAAGCTAATATCTTGCAAGACACCAGCATTATGGGCATTTACCTTAGCAATTTCTAAGATGGATTGGTCAATATCGCACGCCAAAATTGGCGCTTCTAAGGGATGAACTAAGGTTTTTGCCTGAGCAACTTGTGCTGGATGCAATTTAGCATCAAACCAGTCGAATTGATCATAGGTAAATGAACGCCAAGTTCCGGGGGCGACATTCTTACCAATTAAGGCTGCCTCAATCGCTAAAGTGCCAGAACCAGTCATTGGGTCAATCAAAGGATGGGTGCCGTTAAATGGGGTTAGTTTAAGCAGTCCAGCTGCAAAATTTTCTTTTAATGGCGCACCACCATGTTCAACACGATAACCACGTTTGAATAAACTTTCACCTGTGGTGTCAAGGGCGACACGAGCGACATCCTTATAGATACGGATATCTAAGGGATAAACTGCTCCTGTTTCGGGCAGAAAGCCGCGGCGATGGTATTGCTCGGTCATTTTGTCAACAATTGCCTTTTTAACAATTGATTGCACATCTGGTTCTGAATGCAATTTGGATCTAACTGCGCGTCCTTGAACTGGAAACTTGGCATCAACTGGTAAAAGTTCCGCCCAATCGAGGGCATTTACTTGATCGTATAACGTTTCAAAATCCGTTACCCGAAATTCTTTTAATAGAATTTTGATCCGGTCAGCTGAACGGAGCCATAAGTTGGTTCTTACAACATCAGCCTGGCCACCCTCAAAGAAGACGCGACCATCTTCAGTGCGGGTGTTGTAACCCAATGCTTGCAGCTCCTTGGCTACAACACTTTCAAAACCAACACCCATTGTTGCAAATAATATGTATTTATTCATAGTCTTCTTTCTTAATTTCATTCAATCAAAAAGTTGAGCTCCAAAAGAAGCTCAACTCTGCCAGTGCATTTTCTATAAGCCACGTTTTGTTCCAGGTATCTTGGCAAAATACCCTTCGGTAGCCATCTATCTTTATTACTAAGTAATAATCCGACCTTTAGTTCAATTCCTTAGGTCGAGACGCCCCTACCAAATTTGGGTTGCACACTCGCAGGGTTTACCTCGTTCCACCAAAAATGTTTCCATTTTTGCTACGTCACTGTGGCACTTTTCAGGATATTCATGCTTGTCCGAAGATTTAGCACTTTCTCCGCCGTAAAATTAATCCTCCAGCTTATTAGGCTGAATACGATCACTACAAGCATCGCAGCTTGTGTGTGCGTGGACTTTCCTCAGCTAGCTTAGCGCTAACCGCGACTACTCAAAAATGCACAACTGTCATTATATCAAAGAACTAGTCTTTTGGTAAGGTGTAAACATATTGTTCTAAATTATAAACCTTGCGTTCTAGTGTAGAAATTCGTTGAATAATTGCCATATTAGTTGAAATCTCACCGCTGGTTGAATCGCTTATTTGGTTAGTAGGTTCAACTGCAGCATTGGCGTGTGGCGTGTAAGTTCGAATATCATCTTGAAAGTCTGGTTCACTAGCGGGCATAGGATTAGCTGCCGCCACTTCTGGCGCTACTGGTTGTTCTTTACCAACCGTTACCCTAGTAGCCTTAGCAGCGGTCTGAGCTTCCATTAGTTGCCGCTGCAACTTGCCAATTTGACCATATAAATCTTCAACGACTTGTCCAAAGGTCTCATAGTCAGAAATGATTTGATCAAGATAAGTATCAACCTCATCAGGATCAAACCCTTTAGACTTCGTCTTAAATTGTTTATGAAGAATATCTTGAGCAGATAATTTAATTTCAGTTAACTTCGCCATCAATGACAACTCCTTTACATATCAGTCTTATTTTAGCAAAAAGCTACGTATGATAAAATAGTAAATTTAGCTTTTACCAAACCTTAACATTAATGTTGCATGGGATGCTGTTCTTGATATTCTTGAGCTGCATCTTCGAGATCGTAAAAATCGAGCAGTTTCAATGGATAGTCTTTTTTAGCTTGCTCCTGGTAAAGCTGGATACTTTGATAATCAAATTTTGGCTTACCAGGATGTTCCGGATCGTAAATCATCAGTGCTTGGTCAGTATGCTTCAACATGAAGCGCTGGTAATTTTTGAGCTGAGCTGGACTTTGATATGGGGTATTCGAAGTCGCCGCAAAAAAATCGGCGCTTTTGGTCCGGTTAACGAACGCGGCTTGGTTAGTTTCATTCCAGCGTACTGTGTAATTCTCATACGGTGCCATAATCGCTAATCTAACGCCGTAATTAGCCCGTAGCGTCCCGGCTACTTCTGCTGCCCACTGTTCGATCCCCATGTTAGGACCGGTAATAATCCAATCGAGTTGCTGTTCGTCAAGCAACTGCATAAATGCCTGCTTTAAGGCATATTTAATGATAGTTATTTTAGGATCATGTTCGCCAAAGACGTTCAATTCATAACTGCGATATCCTGTTACCCATAGTCTCAGCATGTTCGTCTGAAGCCTCCTTATTCAAAAAAAGCCCGCTTATTGGTATAATGCTAGCAGGAGTGAAGTTAATGGTCAAATATCCAACCGGCAGTTTAGCTGCTTTCCAAGGCCAGGTGGCCAAAAAGCATCACAAAATTCCCACTGAAATTAATTTTTCAGATCGTGGTATGACGTTAGAACAACAAATTAATGAGTCTAACCAATATTACTTAGAAAAAGGAATTGCTGTGGTGCATAAGAAGCCGACCCCAATTCAAATCGTTAAAGTAGATTATCCGAAACGTTCACGTGCCGTCATTCGAGAAGCTTATTTTAGACAAGCATCAACTACTGACTACAATGGCGTTTATCAAGGTTATTACTTGGACTTTGAAGCTAAGGAAACGAAAAATAAAACAAATTTTCCGCTAAAAAACTTTCATGAGCACCAGATTATCCATCTTGAACAGTGTTTAGCACAGAGTGGTATCTGTTTTGCGATGATTGGTTTTACCAGTTTAAGGCGATATTTTGCCTTGCCGGCTGGAATTGTGATTACAGCTTGGAAAGGATCAAATAAAAGTTCATTATCACTCACTGAAATTATCTCCGCTGCGGTTGAATTAAAGCCAGGCTTCCAGCCAACGCTTCCCTATCTAATCGCCGTCGATAAATTTATTAAGGATCGGAAAAATTAATGGCAAACCAAAATCAAAATTTGCGTAGTGCCAGGCGGCATTCACAACGACAAGATCAAGAGCCAGCAGAAACACGTCGCATTAAACGAATCGTTTTGCGTGTTTTAAAATGGTGTTTGATGCTCGTTATTGTAGCTGTTGTAGGTGCTATTGGACTATTCGCCTACTATGCAAAAGATGCACCCGAGATTAGTCAAACACAATTAAAGAGTGGTGGGACGTCAAGTCTATACACTTCTGATGGTAAATTTTTACTATCTTTGGGATCAGAGAAGCGAATTTATACACCTGAAAAAGAAATCCCCCAAAGACTGAAAGATGCCGTGGTTTCAGTTGAAGATAAGCGGTTTTATTCAGATAATATGGGAGTTGATCCCCTTAGAATTGTTGCATCACTGCTCAGTAATGCCAAAAGTAATTCAATTTCAGCTGGTGGGTCAACGATTACACAACAGTTAGTCAAGTTGACCGTGTTCTCAACGGCGACCTCCTATCGAACGCTGCGGCGCAAAGCTCAGGAAGCTTGGCTCGCTATGAAAGTTGAGCGTGACTATAGTAAGCAACAGATTCTTGAATACTATATTAATAAGGTTTATATGAATTATGGCAATTACGGTATGGGCACAGCCGCAGATTATTACTATCGTAAGCCGCTCAAGTCACTTGATTTAGCGCAAACTGCCCTACTTGCTGGGATGCCTAATGCGCCTGTTTCTTACGATCCTTACCTTTACCCTGCTAAAGCGCGTTATCGGCGTAATATTGTGCTCAGCGCGATGCTCAATAACCATAAAATCACTAAACGGCAATATCAGCAAGCCAGCAATGAAAGTATCAAAAAAGGGCTAACGGCTAAGCATACAAATAGTGAATCACGCTTAAGACGAATTGATGATCCGTATATCAAGGAAGTTATTAATGAAGTTCGTAGTAAAGGCTTTGATCCTTACAACGACAATCTTAAGATTACCGTTAATATTGATCAGGCTGCTCAAAATCGCCTTTATCGCCTTGCTAATTCGGGTGAAATTCCTTTTACCAATAATAAAATGCAGATTGGGGCCACAGTTGTTGATCCAACCAATGGTCATGTGGTCGCTATCTTAGGCGGCCGGCATCTGCCTGCTGTTCAACTTGGCTTAAATCGGGCAGTCCAAACTGGTCGATCAACGGGTTCTTCAATTAAGCCTGTCTTAGATTATGCACCAGCAATTGAATACTTTAACTGGTCGACTGCGCATATGCTCAACGATGCGAAGTATTATTACCCTGGCACGAATATCCAATTACATGATTGGGATAATACTTATGGTGGTTGGATGACAATGCGCTATGCACTGGAACAGTCGCGTAATGTGCCAGCAGTTAAAACGCTGGCTAAAGTTGGTTTACGCCGTGCCAGTCAATTTGCGAAGCAAGTTGATATTAATGTGCCAACTAGCCAAGGCTTATCTGCTGCGATTGGTGCTTATGCCTCCAGCCTGCAAATGGCTGGTGCTTATTCAGCTTTTGCAACTTTAGGTGTGTATCATAAGCCGAGCTTTGTTTCTAAGATTGAAACAACTGATGGCTTGGTCAGAAACTATGATTCAGCTGGCATTCGTGTCATGAAGAAGTCAACGTCATATATGATCACTGATATGCTTAAGGGTGTTATCAAACAAGGATCTGGTACCGCTGCTAGAATTTCCAATCTGTTTCAAGCTGGAAAAACTGGTACTGTTAAGTATTCTGACGCTGAGTTAAGTAAATATCCGCTATATGCTTCGACACCGAAAGATTCTTGGTTTGTTGGTTATACTAAGAGTTATGTAATGGGTGTTTGGACCGGTTATGATAACTTAAAGGACGGCACGATTAGCGGTCAAGGTCAACAGTCTGCTCAATTGATTTATAAGGCGATGATGTCCTATCTGATGCAATCCGCTCCCAATATTGATTGGGCGCAACCTGCTTCTGTAGTTCGTTTACGCGTCGTTAAAAAGTCAAATCCTGTTACCTTAACCAATTCTGGGAACAATTGGGAATTATTCGTGAATGGTCATACCCCGACTGGTCAAGCGATTAATTCAACTTATGACGATGAAAATCAAGCAGATGACTCTAGCTCGGAGTCGTCCAAGAGTTCGCAATCCTCTTCCTCAGCTAAGTCCAGTAGCAGTTCAAGTTCTAGCTCAAGTTCGCGCTCAAGTAGCCAATCTAGTTCTGCTAAATCTAGTAGTTCTAGCAGCAGTTCGAGCTCAAGCTCAAGTAGTAGCAAAGCAAACAATCGTTAACTAGTATTGATCGTTATCATGCTAGTATTCAAAAAGCAGTCTCACTTTTATATGAGGCTGCTTTTTTGATGGTTTTGATGCGTGATCAGTATCAGGATTTCTTGGTTGGTAATAATGTGTACGGATCGACGTTTTTTAACCTGGCCGGCATGGTATAGCGTCCAAAATAAATTAAGGCATGATGTGTGGCAATCCATTCTTCTTTTGGCAATACAGCTTCTAAGCGCAGTTTTATCTCATGCGGCTTGGCGTTTGCCGGTACAATATGAAACCGCTTGGCAATGCGAGTCACATGGGTGTCGACCGCAATTGCTGGGATTCCAAACCCATCTGCTAAAACGACACTGGCAGTTTTTTCGCCGACACCTGGTAACTTGACAAGTTCTGCCAGAGTGTTTGGCACTACGCCCTGATACTTCTCAACTAGCATCTGGGCAGCTGCTTTAAGGTGGGCGGCTTTTGAATGGTACAGATTCAAATGGTTAATATCTGCTTCAATTGCGCTAATCGGCGCATTGGCTAACGTT
The DNA here is from genome assembly GCA_002418055.1 of Lactobacillus sp. UBA5804. GTDB lineage: Bacteria > Bacillota > Bacilli > Lactobacillales > Lactobacillaceae > Lactobacillus. Next base: position 47,047 of record DIDI01000037.1, read on the forward strand.
TCTGGCAAAGGAAAGTCTTCTGTAAATTTAGGCATAATCCGATTAACCATTAAATCTGTCGTTTGAGCACTCATCATGACCGCACAAACTAGATGAAACCGATTATCCCATAGTAGCGATCCTTCTGACTTGGGATATAGTTGCACGATTCGGCGCAGAACATCACGTGCTGCTGCATCGCTTAATAGCTTTTCAGCTGCCATTATTGATTCCTCCTTAAGAAACGTTCAACTTCAGCTACAGTTTTTAAATTGTGCCGTTGCCAATTGAGTAAGACGCGGTCCACATATTTAAGGCTGTAAGCTTGTGATAAAACTGCCTCACGAAGCGCCAATACAATGATATCAGCTTGATATCGGTCTACGACTAACCATGATTGGATTTCTTCGCGTTCAATCGGACTCATGAAGCGTCCAAATTCCATTTCGAATTGGCGCAATAATTTGTTTAAAGGGTCATTATCTAAACTCGTCGACTTACTTGTGGTGCCGTCAGACAACTCTGGTTGTGAGCGTAAATGTTCTGATAGATAATGATCAAGTTGCTCATAAAGTGGCGACAAATCGTAACGGTCAGAAATACGTCCAGATTGATCGGTTACCTGCTTAATCACCAATTGTTGGCGATCGATTAAGCGTTGGATCAGTTCCGCAATTTCATTACTCGTAAAATTAGTATTCGCGGCGAGCTGATCATTCGCTGGAAAATGTTCACCCCGCTGAGCAAAAGCCTCCAGTTGAATGAGTAGTACAAATTCCGCGTCACTCACTTTTAAGTCATGATAATATGCAATTAGGCCATTTTGTAAGGTCGTAAAACCGAGTGTGCGATAATCCTGATATTTCATGACCCTTTCCCTTCTAAATAAAGAAGCTGAACTAACTTGCAGTTCAACTTCACATTAATCCAATTTATTAAGGCTGTACACGGTTAATCATTCGTGGGAATGGAATAGCTTCGCGAACATGATCAAGCTTACAAATCCAGGCAATTACACGTTCAAATCCCATACCGAATCCTGAATGAGGAACTGAACCATACCGACGTAAATCAAGATACCAGTCATAATCTTTCAGATTAAGACCTGCGTCTAACAACTGGGCCTTTAGGGTATCGTAGTCACTTTCTCGCTCAGATCCGCCCATGATTTCACCATACCCTTCTGGTGCTTCGACATCAGCACAGAGATAAGTCAACGGGTTAGCTGGATTTTTCTTCATGTAGAATGGCTTGATGGCTACTGGGTAATTCACGATAAAGAATGGTCGATCGAATTGCTCGGATAGGAACGCCTCATCTGGCGCACCAAAGTCATCGCCCCACTTAAAGTCACGCCCGCCTTCACAAAGGCGTTTAACTGCATCGTCATAACTTAAACGAACATAGTGACCTTCGGTAGCTGGACGTAACTTTTCTGGGTCACGTCCTAAAATTTCGAGTTCATATTGGTTCTTAGCTAGCACCTGACTCGTCACATAGGCTAAGAAACGCTCTTGCAAGGCCAGCGATTCATCCTGATGCATCCAAGCCATCTCCGGTTCCATCATCCAGAATTCCGTTAAATGCCGTCGCGTCTTAGATGCCTCAGCTCTAAAGGTTGGCCCAAAAGTAAAGACTTTCCCAAAGGCTTCCGCCCCGACTTCGCCATAAAGTTGACCTGATTGTGAAAGATAAGCATCATGGTCAAAATACTCAGTATGGAATAACTCAGTGGTCCCTTCTGGTGCAGAATGCATAAAAATTGGCGCATCAAATTTGATAAAGCCTTCACGTTCGAAAAAGTCAACGACTGCTTTAAAAATCGTATTGCGAATCTGCATTACAGCAAAAGGACGTTTGCTTCTTAACCATAAATGACGATGGTCAAGTAAGAAGTCAATACCATGTTCCTTATTACCAATTGGGTAACCCTCACGATTGGTTTCAATGGTGAGATTACTAATCTGTAATTCAAACCCAAACTTTGAGCGTTCGTCTTTAGTCACCTTACCAGTTACATAAAAACTGGCTTCTTGCCGCAGAGACTTGGCGGCTTCAAAGATATCTTCGCTGACTGCATTTTTACGTAACACGCCTTGGAAGAAGGCAGTGCCGTCACGTAATTGTAGAAAAATAATTTTGCCGCTGGAACGTTTGTCAGTTAGCCAAACGTGCATGTTGACTTCCTCATCAACGTGCGCAGCGCAATCTTTAATTGAAACAAAATCTGTCATTGATTTCTCCATCCACTTTTATCTGTACACTAGCTCTTATAATACCAAAATTATGATAAATTTGCGATGTCTGAAAGTCGGTTTCCACCCTTGAAAGTATATAATGTATACCCCAGTCGACCCTGCAGTGTTTGATAAGCGACTTCCCAAACAGCTTGATCTTTGTACCAGCCTAAGTTGACTTGACTAATCGTGGCTGCGGTATGTGTGCGGTTAAAATGACGTCGAATAGTAGTTTCACTGGTTCCCTGACTTTGAGGGTACACATACGCTCGCTGACTAGCTGGTAGATAAATAAAATAGTAGCGTTGTCGTTTGGCCGTCAATCCTTTAACGCTATAAGCATTGACGCCGCGATCTAACTGATAATAGTCAGTTACTTTGGTAATAGCCGTACGGTTAATTGCTAGTCGAGCTACTTCGGCTTGGTGGTTCCGCCGCTCTCCACCAGCCGCATAAAATAGCAAAATTGCTAGCAAGTAGATACCAATTAAGATACCTAACAACCAAGCCAGTAAGTAGCCGACTTGTCTATTTTCGTAGTGATTCATAATTATCCAGCTTATTCTTTAATTCTTGTTGCTTAATCTTTTGAACGCGAACGGGAATGGCTTGTAAGAAGGCTTTACCATAAGCTTTATCCCAAATCCTAGGATCCAGAATAACAAATTGCCCATAGTCCGCTTCGCCTCGAATGAGACGCCCAATGCCCTGACGAAACTTAATGACAGCACGTGGTAATGCATCGTTTTCAAAAACGTCTAGGCCACGCTCAATTAGTTTTTGTTGTCGCAATTGTACTTCAGGCTGCTGTGGTGATTGGAATGGTAATTTGCTAGCAATGACAACATCAATGCCACAATCATGGAAATCGATTCCCTCCCAAAAACTATCAGCCCCTAAGATAATGGCCTTTTTCGCAATCGCAAACCGCTTAGCAATCTTTTGATTGGAACCAGATAGGCCTTGGGCTAAAATTTCAAAGTCGGCCAGCAGCGGTTCATTGAGAATGGCGCCGAAGACTTCTTTAATCTGAGCTAAGTTCGTCATTAAGACGAGGACATGTTTTTTGGTTTGGAGATCATTAATGAGCAACTGTTCCAGTGCTGGCAAATAATTGGCACTATCAGGTTGTGGCAAGTCGTTCACCGCTAACCCTTGTAAATGCAAAGTATAATTAAAGGTACTTTTTCCAATATAAGTTATTGGCGCTAAATGTGCCACACTTAATTGATTAATCGCAAAGTTAAAGCTTTGATGATGCGTTAAAGTCGCACTACTAAACGCAATGTGATCGAAACGGTCATAGATTTGATGTAGTAATTCAGAAACATCAAGCATGAGCCAATGAATATTGGTACTTAAAGGATCTGCTGGATTAGTGATTTGTAAGACAAAACCAGTTTTAGCGAGTTTAGCAGGATTGCCGACAACGTCAGCAAGCTGGTACCCCTTTTCAGTATAAAAATCCAACTCATCGATAGTTGCTAGCAAATCATCAGTCAGGTTATTATCAGGCTCTTGATATAAATAGAACAGTAATTCATTCGTTGTTTGTCTAATTTGTTCGAGTTGCTCACCAATTGCCGCTAAAGCACCGGCGAATTTGGCTTCAGCAGGAAATAGCATGGTTCCCTCAAAAATCAGTTCAATGCCTTGGCGTAAGTCCTGCCTAGCCAAAGCCAAGTCTGCTCGGTCGTACAGCGCAGTTTGCAAACGATTGATGCGTTGAATAAATTTATTGGTAGCATCATCAAGCTGAGTCAGCAGTGGCTTTAACTGTGGTGAGGTACCGAACGCGCTTTGCACACTATCATTGGCGTAAAACAAGGTATTACGTAAGTGACTAATAACCCCCCATAAGGCTTCCACTTGCAAGGCATCGTGGCGTGAAGCCATGACGTTATCGGTAAAGCGGTGCGCCTCATCCACGACTAGGTAGGGGTTTGGTCCCCAGATACTGTCCACGTAATGATTGGCCAAATAGGCATGGTTCGTGACTAAAATATCTGCTTGTTCTTGGCGCATTCGCGCTAAATTCCAAAAGTCAACCTTGGCAAAGGTGCTACTAACTCGCGCATCCCCAGGATGCGCAATCTTAGTAAACAAAGGTGCCGCATAGTTGGTTAATTCAAGTTCATCTAGATCGCCGGTTTTAGTCATCGTTAACCAGACTAAAATTTGCATTTGCAGGACGATATTTGGAATATTCGTCGATCCCTGGTAAACCGTCTGCATGAAACCGTCAAGATCAATATAGTGATTGCTTGATTTAACCACTTCCGCCGTTAAATCGAGCCCGGTTACTTTGAGTAGTTGTGGAATCTCGTGCTGCAAAATTTGATCTTGCAAGACCTTGGTCGGGGTTGCAATGACTAACTTACGACCAGAGTCGAGCTGATAAGCGTAACTAAATAGATAAGAGAAGGTCTTCCCTGTCCCATTAGGGGCTTCGAACAGCAAAGCCCGCTGCGTCGGGTTTCTGATAAAGGCATGGAGCTGATTAATCAAATTCACTTGTTCTCGGCGATAATTCAGTGGTGGCTTGAAAAGTCGCCGCTTTTCCTGATCTTGTTCAGGAAAGGACTGACGTTTACCATGTCTTGTCAGAGTGTGTTGCTGACGCTGCAAGATTAAACTACGCACCTGCATACAATCTGATTGTAAGGGCCGCCGCGTTTGCCGCGAAGCTGTTGCAATGACAGTGAAAATCCACGAGGTATCGCGAACTAGCCCATGTGCTAACGAACTCAGCGTATTTAAGGTTGCTTGCGGTAACTGGGCCAAACGGTGAATGATTTTGATCAGTAAGATAGCCGTGCCGTAAGCATCAGAATCAGCCTGATGGGGTGCTAAATGTTTAATTTGTAATTGCTGCGTTAAATCACTTAACCGGTAAGACGGTAGCGTTGGAAACGCGACTTTGGCGAGTTCTACAGTATCAATGGCCCGGCCAGTAAAGGGGTCAAAGCCGTGCTCAACTAGTTCCTCATTTAAAAAGGGTAAATCAAAGTTAACGTTATGGGCCACAAAAGTCGTCCCAGCTAGAATATCCAGAATTTGCGCGCCATAATGTGAAAAATCTGGCGCAGTTGCCACATCAGCATCATGAATCCCAGTTAAGTTCTGAACGTTAATTGGGATTGACTGATGAGGATTAATCATGAGTGAGTATGTTTTAACGACCTTTAAGTTTTTGATAATGGCACAACCAAACTGAATAATATGGTTGTTACGTTGCTTTTGAGTACCTGTCGTCTCAAGGTCAACCACTGCAAAAGTTTCATCTTGCAATTGTTTGATCATGAACATCCTCCTCCCTTTCCTTAGTCAAGCTTAATGATTTGCTGACAATCTAACAAGATTAGGTATTTAGCGATAACTGGGTTGTCAGAAAAAGCATTTAAAGCTTGTTCATATAAGCGCAATTGTCCTTGATACTTTTGTTTAATGGCACTAATGGCAAGTTCTAAATGAGACTGATCAATATGGTCAGTCTTATAGTCAAACAAAATGATACCATTTTTTCCTAGATAATAACCATCAATTGTGCCGTGAACGAGGATTTTTGCCAGCGGATCACTAAACTTGCCAAAAAGCTGCTTAGCTGGCACTAGGCTCGAAAAATCGACCTCTCGCTTTAACCGATCGGAATGCGTCCAAAATGGTTTAGCGAAATCACTATGAACAAACCACTCAATGTCAGCTAGTTTTAGTTCTGAAGCCAGATCAGGATCTAAGGCCCCGTTAGCAATCAAAGTTTTTATTTCCGCAGCCAACTGTGCCGGACTGCCATCGCCATGATAATCATAATATTGCAGTAACAAGTGACTGGCGGTGCCAAGTTCGGCCCCAGTAAAGTGCGTTTGAAATAGAAAATTAGGTTTCGTGTCAATTGGCTGCAAGTAGCGGTTGGTTGAAGCAATAGTGTGAGCATTGGCAAGTTCCACCTCTAATGGATCGTTGAAAGCCTTCTTAATTTCTGAAACAGATTGATAAGCAGTCGTTCGACTGGCATCGGCAAAGGGATAGGTAAAGTCAAAGAGTCGCTTGGCTGTCTTAGTCAATAATTGATAATCCTGTCCCGCTACTGGCGGCTTGGGGGGTGATACAGGCGTCTTAGCTGCTTCACCAGCACTTTCGACATAAATAAACGATTGGCTTGCCTCTAAGGCTGGTGTTAACGCACTCATGGGCTGCGGCAATTGACTATCAAAGTGTAGGGCCGGCCCTACAAATCCCAGCGGGCTACTCATGTGTAATTTGGCAAATTCTGACAGGCCCGTTTCGGCTTGTTGTTGCCACTGGGCCACCTTTTTATCAAAGCTCGTAATATTGGCAACCATGATTAACTTTTGTTGGGCCCGCGTTAATGCGACATACAAAATGCGGACTTCTTCTTCTAATAGTTGCCGGCGTTTCATCACATTGCCCATGGCTTTTACGAGGGAGTCAACTCGGTAATGTGGCTGTAGCACGGTAATTCCCAAGCTAGTAGGCGTGATAACGTAATTAGCAGTTAAATCACGAATTTGATAACGGTGGTCTAACCCGACATAAAAGACAATCGGAAATTCGAGTCCTTTTGAGCCATGGATGGTCATGAGTTTAACCGCATCCCCTACATCTTGGGTTAAGAGTGGCTGTGCTAAATCCTTTTTGCTGGCCCGAATGCGATTAATGAATTCAATAAATTGATATAAGCCCTTAAAACCAGCACTTTCATAGGAAGCTGCTCGTTCGTAGAGTGATTCTAGGTTAACCCGGCGCTGCTTGCCATTAGGCAAAATCGTCATCATTTCCAATAAGTGTGTGCGAGTATAGATACTCCAGATTAGTTCTGAGAGCCGATGCTGACTTGCATATTGTCGAAAGTCGCCAAGTTGATTTAAAAAGTGCTTTAGCTTTTGACTAAGTGCGTCATGCATCACTCCATAGGCAGCGACTGCATTATAAAAACTTATTTTCCGGTGTTTGATGCGAATAGTCGCAAGTTCTGGTTCCGTGAAGTTGAAGATTGGTGAACGCATGACACTCACTAACGGGATATCTTGATCAGGATTATCAATCAGCTTGAGGTAGTTCATGATAATTGTGAGTTCAAAGGTTTGAAAGTAAGTTTCGGCATCAGTAATCAGTAGCGGAATATGTTTTTGGGCAAAGGCTTGCATAATTGCTAGATTATCGGTCCGGCTGCGGGTCAAAATAGCAATGTCCTGATAAGCCAAAGCTCTTAATTGATGGGTTTCGGGATCAAGTACTTGAAAGTGTTCGCGCTGCATTTGCTGAATCCGGGCAAGCACCATCTCAATCTCGTGTTGGTCGATGTCATCCGTTTGGGTTAAATCTGTAGCTGAATTGGCTTCAATGGGGTGATACAGCAGTTCACTAGCAGTTGGCAGCTTGGCTGGGTAATAACTGGCCCCGAATTTTAATTGCGCTTCGTGTTGGTAATCAATGCCACCAAAATTCGGTGTCAAAATCTGGTTGAATAACCGATTAACCATTTGTGTTACTGGTCGACTTGACCGGAAATTATCAGACAGCAAAATGCGCCGCTTATTGGCATCAGTTTTAGCATAATCATGATATTTCTGTAAAAACAGGCTCGGTTCGGCTTGCCGAAAGCCATAAATGGATTGCTTAACATCCCCTACCATGAATAAATGGTTGTGGTTGGGCTTTTTGAGTAACTGGATGAGTTCTTCTTGTAACGGATTTATATCTTGGTATTCATCTACCAGGATTTCTTTAAACTTTTCTTGGTAAAATTGGCGCGCTAGTTGAGCATTCGAGGTGTCCTGACTCAAAATAGTATAGGCGAGCTGTTCCATATCACTATAATCAATTAAATTTTCAGCTCGTTTGAGCTGATTAAACGTGTTAATTAAACGCAATTCAGCTGCACTAATCGTCTGTACCAGTTTTTCACCCTGCCGCATCACCTCGGTTTGTTCAGTACTGGTCGCAGCATAAAAGGCACTGTAATTTTCAAATACCAAGTCTTTGATTGTCTTTTTAACAGCTTGACATTGCTCATAAAAAGCTAGTGAAGTTGTGGTCCACTTGCTTGACTTACGAAAACTGCCCAGCTGACAAGCTTGCAATAAGGCGCGTTGCTCATCATAGCTCGCATTATCCTTTAGAGCTTGCAGATAGCTTCCTAGTACTTGGTTAAACTGTTCAAAGACAAGCTTAACTTTAGCAAGTTCAGATGACACAAAAGCGTCATCAGCTAATAATTGAACGAGTTGCTGCTGTAAATCTTCAAATGTGGTGTTTAAATAGGGCTTAATTTCCTGTTGCCATAAAGGCGCCGCTACTAGCCCCGCTGGCACTTCATAAGGTGTCGCTAAAGTCTGGAGCCATTTCTGATAATTGGGTTTAGCCATGGCAAAATCATATAAATCGAGTAATATTTGTCGCGGGGAATTTGCATCCCGGTCGCCAGCAAAATTGTTATAGAAGGCTAGAAAGTCCGGATCCTGATTTTTTAAGTAATAATCTTCCACCTGGGTGAGGGCTTTTTCTTTTAGCAGTGCAAATTGCGTGGAATCCGTTAAAATACTGAAACTCGGATCCAAGTTGGCCACATAATAAAACCGCCGGATGACATTTAAACAGAATGCATCAATTGTTGAGATATTAGCGGTATCGATAAGCACGAGCTGTCGGCGCAAATGAGCTTTCATCGCTGCTGGTGCAGTCGTTAACAATTCGGTTAGCTTGGCCTTAATCCGTTGCTTCATTTGGGCAGCAGCGGCTTTAGTAAAAGTCACCACTAATAAATTGTCCACTTGCACTCCTGCCTCAATTTCAGCTAGTACGCGAGCGACTAATACGGTCGTTTTACCACTCCCAGCCGAGGCCGAGACTAAAATATCATGACCTCGATCGTCAACTATCTTTTGTTGTTCAGCCGTAAATTTCATACTTGCTTCCCTTCTAAGGCAGCTCTAATTTTGGTCATCAGCTCTGGTTTAGCAAGATTTTCAATCATGTGATAGCGATTGTTTGGCAGCATTGGATCAAAAAAGAAAATATCTTTAAAATCTGAATAAGTCAGTGCTGAACTCGTCTTTCCGTATTGATAAGGATTAAGTTCAAGTTCACCACTTAAAATGGTCTTCCCTGCTTGGCTAATCAGATACTCACCATATTGTAATAAGTCTGCCAGCTCGGCATCGTTAAAATTCCGATTCTTAGGTAGGCTGAAATTACCATCACGCTTGGTCTTGATGCCACTGTATAGCCCTGAAGAACTGGCTGCCGTGCTCAGGCGCGATTCGGCGACTTTGAGACGTTTAGGATCATTATTAATCAAGCCGGTGTAAGTTAACCGCGGCTGACCATCGAATTGCGTAGGTTTTAAAGTTAAATCCGGCGTCAATAAGTCTTTCCCATTGAGCCTAGATAATTGGCGTGTGACTGTTTGATAAAATGCGCCAAGTAATGCTAAAGGCTGTCCGCCAGCAAAGAATGCCTGGTTATGGGCTAAAACGTCCAAATAAGCGACCATTTGTAAGGAAATACCACTATAAAATAAACCTAAATCGAATTTCTTGGCAGATGATTTGTAATCAATCACTTGCCCTAGGGTCACCAATTCTCCTGGCATTGTGGCAAGATCAACACGGTCAATTTTTCCCCGAATCGCAATTGCAGTGTCTGGGGTTAGTTGGAAACTCAGGCCCTTGACGGCCTCTCCTGGACCAAAGCTAAGTTCTGAATGTGCCGGGCGAAGCGGCGTTTGACTTAACGTTTGTTGCCAATATTTGGCAACTTTAATCGTCGTACGATCAAGACAGCTAAACAGATACTGGTTGAATAACTCATGACCTAGTTGTTCATAAGCCCCTTCTAGCCGCATATCTTGATGGATTTGGGTTAAGGTTGTCAGTAATTGCGTCGTAGATAGTGTCGCTAAATCCAGCTGTTTTGCTGCGAGGACTTTGACTAACTTATCAAACGTTTCATGGAAATAATTGCCCGCTTGAATCACATCAAATTGATTTTCAGCGCGATTACGTAACTTAAGACCATAAGTTAAGAAGTATTCATAAGAGTTTTCATAATAGGTTTCAAGTTGTGAAACAGATGAATTAAGGTGGGTGCCATACAAGGCTTTTGCTAGTTTAGCGCCAATTGCAACCGGATTATTATCAAAATGCGCAGCAGCCTGTAAAGCTACTGCTTCAGGTTTTAATGCTTGGGTTGCGAGTTGCAACAATTCGCTAACCTGCGGCCCGGGCATGGTGGTATCAAGAAAGGCTAAATAACCCAGACTCGCCTGCCGATTGGTCAAAAATGATAGGATATCTTGCAACTGGGTTGGCAAATCATGCTGCTGGAAGACGTTAGCGCCCGCCGCTTGCAAGCGGTGATAGTAAAGCGAAGGCTCTAAGGGTTCATTAGCGGCGTTTAAGACTGGATACGAGAGATAAACTTTTTCGGTTGCTAGTGCGAGCACCGCACCAAATTGATAATCTTGATCCAGATTATGTAACTGTTGTTGGTCTTCTAAATAATGTTCCGTTTCAAAAGTCTGCGACATGTTCGCAATATTTTCACTACTCAAGAAACCGGGAGTCTGCTCAATAGCTGGCAGATTACCGCTAGTGGCACCAATAATGAAAACTTGGGCATAACCAGTTTGCTGTACCATGCCGATTTCGGAAATATTAACGGCATCTAATGTCGAAGGGATTTGAGAGAAAGAAGCAGCTCGAAAACCATTAATCAACAGTTGAAAAAAGTCAGTCACTGAGAATTCATCAGGATTAATCAATAAATAATCATGTAGGAGTTGAATGAGTAAATTCCATAATTGTTCTGGCTGTTGAGCTAATTGCAAGTCGCCCTGGTCACTGGCTTGTTCACGCCAGACTTCAAGTTTTTTGGCAACGCCATTTTTAACTAGGAAGTTAAAAAAGATAGTCAGCGCTTTCTGACTTTCCCTAGCCTTTTCCAGAGCTGGCAATAATTGATCCAAACTGGTCACGAAAAATTGCCGTAATTGTTCTAATTTACTTAGGGCTTCATTCTCATAATCAAGTTGGATGACTTGTGTTTTTACGAAACTCGTCAACGGCCGGCGCCACAATTCATGATTAATACCATGAGCCAAGACAAAGTTTTCCAATTCATCAACGTCATGCAAATAAGCAGCTGAATCATGATACCAATTTGGAATCAGCAATTGGGTTTTGAGAATTGCGAGTAAATGGGGCGTATTGAAGGGATGCGTCACAAGAGCAGCTAGGTGTTCAATCAGGATGACGAGTGGATGGTACTTCATCTCCTGCTGCAAGTCATTAAAATAAGGAATCGCCATCTGCCGCAAAATTGGTCCTAAATAAGTTTCATACTCATGCAAATTAGGAGCGATGACTAAAAAATCTTGGTAGCGGTAATGTCCTAAAGCGACTTGCTGATAAATGGTTTGCGCAACAAAATAGGCTTCAGCGTAGCGCGAGTCAGCCTTAACCAGTTGCACATTGCTAAGCGAAGGCAGACTGCTGATAACACCGGTCCATAGACTGTTCAATTTTTCAGCATTAGATTGTACGGCTTGAAGTGGGATAGCTTGATAACTACACTGCAGCTGCCGCGCTTTAACAAAGTGAATCAAGCGACTGATAGTTTGCTGAATGACATAATCATAGTCGCCAGCAGTAGCGGTTGGGTCAATCTCCCCCACACGCGTTTTAAAAGCTAGACTCAAATGATTTGCCTTTAACATTAATAATTTAATGGTCAGGGTTTCTTGCAGACTAAAATGCGAAAAGCCAGTAAAGTAAAAGGCACATTTCGCAAGCTGCTTATTTTGAGCTAAGACACTATTAAGCTTGAGCTGAATCTCATTTTTAGTGGAAAAGCGTCCTTTAATCGCAGCTAAAAATGCATCATAAATGAGCTTTAAATCATGAACCTTCGCTTGGGTCTCAGCGTCTAACTCACTTTGGACGACTTCTCCTAAATCAAGTTTCCCAGCATAAACTTGTAAAATCGTGTCATAAAGCTGTTTGACTAATCCAGGGTTAATTTGCACATGTTGCAGTAATTGAAGTTGATCATGCTTGGCAGTGATGATTTTGCTTAATAGCATGGCAACAGCTGCGTCATCCAAGGTTTGGGGCAGCTTGGTTTCATCATCCTTTAAAAAGAACCAAGCCAGTCTTGAGAATGAGAGAATATGTAAGTTTTTCACTGAGGTGGCTTCACGCCCCTGTTTCATGGCAAGTTTGTTAATCGCTCGAACTTCTGTGGTAAACTTGATGTGGTTAGGAACAATGATAAAGGTTGCTTGATCGGGGTTATTTTGATAATTTTCGATTGCAGCTGCCAAGATCTGCTCTTCCAGTGGATCAGTTTGTCGTCCTGTGAGTATATGAATCATTTGCGCGCCTCCTAGCTAAATTTTAACACGCTAGGAAACGTCTGAAAAAGTAGAACGGTAAATTACATGCAAACATCTTATCGAGCACATGGGAAAGTAATTATTATCGGCGAACATGCCGTTGTTTATGGCTATAACGCTATCGCCATTCCCATTAAAGCGTTGCATATTACAACGACAATTACCCCTTCAGTGGCTGAAAATTGGCTTGCCACTGCCCGCTATCACGGGCCACTCGCTCAAGCCCCGAGTGAATATAACGGTTTAAAATACGTCATTACTACCTTGCTGGGCCGAGTTAATGCGCCCGCACCCATTAAAGTAACTTATACCGGTGAAATTCCCATCGAACGCGGGTTAGGCTCAAGTGCTACGGTAGCTTTAGGAACGACTAAGGCACTGAGCGCCTACTTGAAGTTAAAGCTCACTGAAGCTGACACCATGGCAATTACCAATCATGCTGAAATGATTAATCATGGTAAAGCTTCCGGATTAGACGCTGCGACCGTTCATGCCAATTTTCCGGTTTTTTTTAATCGCGCAGCAGGACCAGTCGAATTTAAAGCCAAATTAGGTGCTACGTTACTCATCATTGATACAGGCGAACTCGGTAATACGCGGGAAGCCGTTGCGCTCGTCAAAAAGCAATTAACAACTCATCCCCAAGCGCCAGAGCAATTGGCTCGATTGGGTCATCTAACTGATTTAACGAAAATTGCTTGGGAAGGTCACGATGCTACTAAAGTAGGGCATTACTTTAATGAAGCTCAAGCGATTTTAGCCACATTTCACCTAAGCGCCCCACTCATTGATCAGCTGCAGCAAGTGGCTACTCGCTATCAACCATATGGTTTCAAACTATCTGGTGGTGGTTTAGGTGGGATTGTTCTCTGCCTATGCCAGAACCGCATGCAGGCTGAGCGAATTGCCACGGCTGTTCACCCGTTAATTGCGCATCACTGGATTGAGGAAATTTAAGATGATTAAAAAAATTGCCCGCGCTCACACCAATATTGCCTTAATTAAGTATTGGGGTAAGGCAGATGCCAAGCAGCGTTTACCGCTAATGTCAAGCTTATCAATGACGCTAGATGCCTTTTATACCGATACTTATTTAGAAGCTGCAACTGAAAATACTTTTTACTTAAATGGCATCAAGCAAGCCAATCGTGCCAGCGAACGGGTTTTCGCTTTGCTAGCACTACTTAACGAGCGCTATGGTAAAAGTACCCATTATCAAGTTCGTTCATATAATACTGTTCCGACTGCAGCTGGCTTAGCTTCCTCAAGCTCCGCATTTGCGGCGTTAGTGGGTGCTTTTGATCATTATTATCAGCTAGAGCTCTCCCCGCGTACGCTCTCACGTTTAGCTCGGATGGGATCTGGCTCGGCGACGCGTTCAATCTTTGGGGGATTTGCGATTTGGCAAAAAGGGCATGATGATGCCAGTTCATACGCGTATCCATTGGATGAGCAACCGGAATTAGATTTACACCTGCTCGCAATTGAACTAAATACTGCTCCTAAAGCAATTTCCTCAACTGCCGGGATGGCATTAGCACAATCTTCCCCACTCTTCGCTGGTTGGCTAACACGTAATGAGCTTGAATTAACTGAGATGACACAAGCTATTGCCAGCAAGGACTTTACGCAGCTTGGTCAACTAGCAGAATTAAACGCGAATGAAATGCACGCGATGAACTTAACAGCTCAGCCAGGATTCACCTATTTCGAGCCTGCTACTATTACTCTGATGCAGCTTGTCCGGCAATGGCGAATTGAAGGCATTGAGGTTTACTACACATTAGATGCCGGACCAAATATCAAATTATTGTGTCAATTAAAGAATGTTAAAATTATAACTGAAAGGCTTGCGAGTGTTTTTGACAATGTTAAGATAATAAATACAAGTTTTGGTCCCGGTTTATCCTACCGGAACGTGTCATGTAGATAAGGGGAATATGCTAGTTGATAACTGAAAAAGCACCTGGAAAGTTATATATCGCCGGTGAATATGCCGTTTTAGAGCAAGATTGTCCTGCTATTTTAGTGGCAGTTGATCAATTTATAAGGGTGTCAATCTCTCCTAGTCGTAATGGCCGGGGCCTCATTTACTCTAAACAATATTCACAAAGTGCCGTTCACTGGACGCGTCAAGGCGAAAAGATGGTCATTGACAATCGTGATAACCCATTTGAATACATTCTAGCGGCGATTGCCTATACGGAACGATATTGCTTGGAACAACGAGTCAAAATGCGTATCTATGATTTAAATGTCAATTCTGATTTGGACTCAGCAGATGGTAAAAAGTTTGGACTGGGTTCTAGTGCTGCGGTTACTGTTGCCACGGTAAAGGCTATTTTGCACTTTTACGGGGTACGGGTGTCCAATGAACTGATTTATAAGTTATCAGCCATTTCTCACTATTCTGTTCAGGGCAATGGTTCTGCCGGTGATATCGCAGCAAGTGTTTATGGCGGCTGGATTGCCTATCAAACTTTTGACAAGCGCTGGATTAAACGTGAACTCGCGATTAAATCCTTGTCTGAAGTTGTCAGTGAAGCTTGGGTTGGATTAAATATTCAACTTTTAACCCCACCAGCAAGCCTTAAATTATTAATTGGTTGGAGTCAACATCCAGCTTCTACATCACAATTAGTTGATGAGATGAACGCTAATAAAGAGCAAATGGAAGCCCAATATGAGGCCTTTTTAAGGGATTCACGTGCTTGTGTTCGCCAGATGATTCAAGGCTTTTTAGACCAAGATATTCAGCTCATTCAGCGTCAAATCCGTACCAATCGCTTGCTGTTACAGCACTTTGCCCAAACGAATCAGATTGCAATTGAAATACCACGATTAACTAACTTGATTACGATTGCAGAGCGCTATGCGGGGGCAGCTAAAACCTCAGGTGCTGGTAATGGTGATTGTGGTATTGTGATTGCAGACAATCAAACTAAGGTTCACGAGCTAAAGGAAGAATGGCAAGCTAATGGTATCTTACCGTTAAACTTTCATGTCCATTCCATTCCACTCATGTCGGAGGGCTAATTTATGTCAACGCGATCTGCTCGTAAAGAAGAACATCTCACTTTAGCGCACCAATTCTTCAATCAGGATAAAGCTAACAGTTTTGATCAAATGCAGTTACTACGCCCAGCTTTACCAGAATCGAGCGTTAGTCTGACTAGTATTCAAACGACCATGTTTGGAAAAACGTTGGCTGCTCCCTTCTTCATTAACGCGATGACCGGTGGTTCGAAAACATCACGCCAGATTAATGGGCAGCTCGCTGCAGTTGCGCATCGTACTAAGATTGCTATGGCGTTAGGATCTGCTAGTATTCTTGCCAAAGAGCCAGCTCAGCTAGACACTTTTACAATTGCGCGTGAAAAGAATCCAGATGGTGTCTTAATTGCGAATATCAACCCCTTAACCTCACCACAATTGGCTCAGCAGATTGTGACAGAACTAGCAGCAGATGCGTTGCAAATTCATTTAAACGTGGTACAAGAGCTGGCAATGCCAGAGGGTGACCGAGATTTTCATTGGCTGACTCAGCTACTCGCCATTCGCCAAGTCGTGACCAAGCCGATTATTATTAAAGAAGTCGGTAATGGGCTTGATCCGACAACCATGAAACGTTTAGCGCAAGCAGGCTTTGATTGGTTTGACGTCGCTGGTAGTGGTGGCACTAATTTTGGACAAATTGAAAATGCGCGTAATAGCTTGCAAGATCACCATTATCTGGAGAAGGTGGGGCTACCAACAGTGGTAGCAGCTAAGCTAGCGCATCACGCAGAGGTGCCATTCATCGTTTCTGGTGGGGTCCGTCAGCCACTTGACGTCTTCAAAGGACTCGTTCTAGGTGGTAAGTATGTTGGCGTTGCGAATACTTTTTTACAGCAGTTGCGCAGTGGTGGTCCGACTGGCTTTGAAACGTTAATACGAAATTGGCAACAAGACTTAGCAGGATTGGTTGCACTTTATGGACAACATAACTTGGCAGACTTACCCAAGATTAAAGCCTATTATGATTTGGAAATGTCTAATACCTTAAAACAATTACTTAGCTAACAAAAAAACGAGTCAGACCGACTCGCTTTTTTGTCGCCTTTTTTTATTGGCGTAGCCCCTTGGGGTAGAAATTCTTGACCACGCCTGTGGGGCTAACTTTACCAAATGAAAAGATAGCACCCTGATAACTAACAAGTACAAAGCCACGTAAGGTCGTGTTAACTTTTACCGTCTCACCATGCAAGTAATGTTGATAATCAGCTGCATTAATCAAGGTGACTTGATTAGTTTGGGCTTCCTGTCCAAGTACCATTGCCAGTTGATGCCCCGGTTCAAAGCGATTCTTTTTCAGCAGACCAAATTCGACGCCATTATTAATAACTTTAAAGCCTTTCATTTGTTCAGCCGGCAATACTGGCAAAAATACATGCTGTTTGCGTACGCGTAGTAGTTGTTGGTAATCACTTAGAGCAGCTGGTAATTTAAATGATTGCATCACAGCTGCTACCAGCGCTTGCTCTTGGCGCGTGAGTGTTTCCTGATCGCGTGGTATTCGTTTTTTATGGGTGCGCTGTTTAGTGGCTGTGAGTGATTCTGGTGCCACTGATTGAAGGACTGCTAAGAATTGTCCTTCACCGACATCATCTTGCGGCCAAAACCGTAAACAAGCTTCCAGTGCCGGATCACCACCAGCCCATTGGGGTTGACCGTAACGAACGCTCAAGTCTCCAAGTCCCGTTACCGGCTGCAAAGTAAGCGAATAATGACTTAGTAACCAAGCCACAATGCCTTCATCTTCTTCTGGCGAAAAAGTACAAGTTGCATAAATTAAGCGGCCGCTCGGTTTAAGCATGGTTAAAGCTGATTTTAAAATTTCGCGTTGGCGCTTAGCACAGCTAGTCACATAGTCAGGCGACCAATAATTAATCGCATCAGGATTTTTACGAAACATCCCTTCCCCACTACATGGTGCATCAACCACAATACAATCAAAAAAATTAAGAAAATGTGCTGCTAAGCTAGCCGGATCCATGTTGGTGATTAGGCTATTGCTAACACCCCACCGCTCTAAGTTCTCACGGAGTACTTTCACCCGGGATGGACTAATTTCATTCGCTACCAACAATCCCGATCCTTGGAGTGCCTCGGCAAGCGCCGTGGTTTTTCCGCCCGGTGCAGCGCACAAGTCTAGGACACGCTCGCCTGGGTGTACCTGGGCTGCATAAGCGGGAAACATGGCCGCTGGGTCTTGTGAATAAACACGGCCACTCACCCATTCTGGATCTTGACCCGAAATTTGGCCATAATATGCCTGTGGAATCACGGGTACAGGCGTATTTACGGCATAGGATACTGGGATTTGGGCTTTGAGTGAATTGAGCCGGAATGCCTTTTTACTAGGAGCGGCTATGGCAGCAAAAAAACGCTGTGCCTCAATCGGTCCAAGTAAGTTCAAATATTTATCTTTAAATTCTGAGGTTAAACTAGGCATTCATTCGACTTTCTAGGGTATGATTAATTTGGTGTTAAATATGACATCGTCCATAACTACTATCTTATTATCTCATTAAGGAAGGAACGATAGCAATGCAAATTGATTTTAAGGGGAAAAACCTCAACACGTCCGGTCAAGTTCTCACTAAAGGCGCCACATTACCTCCCTTTGAGCTAGTTAATGCAGCCGCTAAGAGTATTAGCCGAGCTGATCTTACTGGTAAATTAACGTTAATCAGTGTTGTCCCAGATATTAACACTAGCGTTTGCAGTATTTCTACCAAACACTTTAACGCAGAGGCTGATAAGTTCCCTGAAGTTAACTTTTTCACCATTTCGACCAACACGATTGCTGATCAAAAAAATTGGTGCGCGGTTGAAGGGGTGCAGCGCATGCAGCTACTCTCTGATGCCGCCCATCAATTCGGCTTGGCTATGGGTTTGTATGTCCCGGAGCTAGGAATTGATGCTCGGAGCATTTGGATTTTAGATGCTGAGGGTCAGATCATTTATCAGGAGTTAATTAAAGTTCAGACCAATGAACCAAATTACCAAGCGGCATTAGACTTCTTAAAAACCCGGTAACCATCAAAAAAGACTTAAGTCAATGCTTAAGTCTTTTTGGTTATGCTAAGCCAGCTTGCCTTCATTTAGAGCAATGAAGAGCGTACAAGCGAGTAAATCGGCACAACCACCTAAACTATAGTAATGCGCTTTAAAAGTGGCATTGAGTTTCATTAGAAAGTCCTGTCCTTTGCGGCTACGACTTCCTCCCAAAGCAAAGAATTGCGTCACTTGAGCTGCCAGCCAGACAAGCACTTCTGGATTACCTGCCCGCTTGACAAGCGTCGAATCTGGGACCTGTCCTGCCAAGAACATAAACGTGTCTAGAATTCGCTCCTGGCGGCTACCTTGACAAGTCTCTAAGAACTTGACGGCCTGCTTCACCGCGCCATAGCCTTGCTCAGCAGCCTGACGGGCACCACCAAGTTGATACTTAATAAACTGTTGTTCACCTGCAGTATGGCCTGCCAGAGGGCTTTTAAGATCATGTGCGAGTAAGCCTTGTGTCATTGCCTGAATAATTTGGTAACAGTCTCCACCATGCGTCTTCGTATAGCTACTGGCACACACAAAGAGTCCTAAAGCAAAAATAGCCCCTTTATGGGTATTCACGCCGTGTGTTGCTTGGAGCATGACGCGTTCAGCGCCAATACCTGCTTGGCGCAACTGGTTAAATAAGTCTGGCCAACCAGTTCCAGAAAATTGACGTCCCAATAGTTCAGCTTGGCTAAAATAAGGCTCGAGCGCGAAGCTACTATTAATAAAAGTATAAATATCCATATCGGGATGCGATCCAGTATCCGTTAAACTGACCAAGCCTGGTTTACCAGTCGTTACTACTTCGTATAATAGTGCCCTTTCAGCGTTCATGACCAGCTTTTTCATAACTATCATCCTTTTTATTCAGTACATGGGACTAATGACACAAAAACCTCCAGCAATCATCTTTGACTGGGAGGCTTTGATTTTAAACGTGAGTAGCTTTTAAAGTTTAGTCTTTAACGGCTTTAATGACATCAATGACGCTACCATCACGATATTCAACCACCGCAACCGTTTGGTCAGTATAAGCCAATGGCTTAGGCTTACCAACCCGTGCTTCAGCAGCTTGTTGTAACGCCTCGATGCTGACAACGTTCAAGCCAGGCACCTTAGTAAGGGCAGCTATTAAATCTTGCCGTGCTGGGTTAATGGCAATACCGCGCTCGGTAACCACCACATCAATCGATGAACCAGGCGTTACTACCGTTGCCACATCAGGAACAATAGTGGCATTACGGCCACGCACTAATGGTGCGGTAATAATCGTCATTTTGGCATTTGCAGCATCTTGGTGACCACCAATGGCACCACGAATGACACCATCAGAGCCAGTCATGACATTGACATTAAATTTGGTATCAATCTGCAAAGCAGACAAGATGGCCACATCCAAGTTATTAACAACTGCACCCTTATTATGAGGATCAGCATACCACGAAGCATCGATTTCGACATGGTTAGAATTGGCAGCCATTGAAGCAGCCGATCCCTTATCGAAGTCTTGTACATCCATGACTTTGTCAACTAGTCCTTCGTCCATTAAATCACAAGTTGGTTTTGTAATCCCGCCTAAAGCAAAGGAAGCTTTAACGTGTTGGTCAAGCATTGACTGGCGTAAATAACGAGAAACCGCTAAAGCTGCACCACCCGTACCAGTTTGGAAAGACAAGCCGTTTTTAAAGTAAGGCGAATTAACAATGACTTGGTTAACCATTTGGGCAATTTTAAGTTCTTTAGGATCTTTCGTAAAACGTGTTGCACCGGTCCCAATCTTGTCAGGATCACCAACTTCATCCACTTTGACCACATAGTCAACTTGCGTTTGTTTAATTGAAGCTGGTGTACATGGATAATCAACAATGTTATCGGTTAAGAGGACTACGTGGTTGGCATATTGTGCATCCATTAAGGCATACCCAAGTGAACCAAAGACGGCCTTACCGGTTTGACCATTAGCATTACCGGCAGGGTCAGCTGCAGGAACACCTAAAAAGGCCACATCAATTTTAATTTCACCCTCTTCAATTGAGCGTGCCCGGTTACCGTGTGAACGGAAAATAACGGGTTGTTTCAAACCACCATGAGAAATGAAGTCACCTAGTGAACCACGCATCCCTGAAGAAGTGATATTCGTAATGACCCCTTGTTTAATAGCAGCGATAATCTTATCATTCATGACACCAGTCAAGGAAGATGGTGCCAAGGTTAAATTACGGTAACCTAACGCAATAATCTGATCCATCACTTTGTTAAAGACGTAATCACCGTTCCTAAAGTGGTGGTGGAATGAAATGGTCATCCCATCCTTAAGGGTCTTCTTAATCACATCGGCAATGGAATCCACAACTTTATTTTCACCAGTCGTGATATTGACTTGGTGTCCGACGTAATTAACTTCTGGTTGACCAATTTCAACACCAGAAAATGGTTTTAAAGCTAATGATTTTAACACCGTTTCCGGGATATGACGTGCTGCCTTATTTTCCAAGATAGTTACCTTCCTCATCAATTAAGTGTGAAGCTTTTGCAGTTGCTAACACACGACTTGCCTTAGCGACGATTGGCTTGTCAACCATCTTACCATTCATTGAAATCACACCTGAGCCCTTAGCTCTAGCTTCGGCAATGGCATTTTGAACGTTAAAGGCTTCTTCAATGTCAGCTTGACTTGGGTTAAAGACGCTATTAACCATTTCAATCTGGCGAGGGTTAACAAGTGATTTGCCATCGAAGCCTAATTCATGGATATAATTAGTTTCGCGGTAAAAACCTTCGGCGTCATTCATGTTTGAAAAAACCGTATCAAAAGCATATACGTCAGCAGCCCGAGCGGCTTGCAAGACCATGTTACGTGCAAACAAAAGTTCTTGACCATCAGGGTAACGCTTAGTGTGCATATCTGAAGTATAATCTTCACCAGAAACGGCCAAGCCCATCATTAATGAAGTGGCTTCCGCAATTTCCATTGCATGCATCACGCCCTTGGCACTTTCAATGGCAGCCATCACACCAATGCTGCCTTTTTCAATCCCATACTCTGCTTCTGCTGCTTCCACATCGTTAACCAACTTTTGTACCATCGCAGCTGATTCAGTTTTAGGAAGGCGAATGACATCAACACCAGCCTTAACGACCGCTTTGACATCCTCATCATAATACGGTGTATCTTGTCCATTGACCCTTACAACGACTTCGGAATTACCGAAATCAACCGTTTTAATGGCCTCATAGACCAACAAACGGGCTGCGTCTTTTTCAGGTAATGAGACTGAGTCTTCAAGATCAAGCATGATTGAATCGGCACCATAAATTCCAGCGTCTTTAATCATTGCGGGATTGTTGCCTGGCACAAACATCATTGTTCGACGTAAGCGGTCTTGTACGTAGCTCATTAGAGCACCTCCAATGCTGGCTTGTCAGTTGTCTTAGTAGCACGTTGTGCAGCTGCCAAAGTCCGCGCTTTAATCACGCAATCAAGGGCGCCTTTATCAACTGCCTTGACTTTCGCATCAGTTAGACCAAAACTAGTCAGCGTGGTCTTAATGACTGCCTCAATCTGATCCCCATATAATTTCTTAACTTCAGAATCTAAGTTAATTTCGATCCCGTTGTCACCCTTTGAAAGCATCACTTGGATATCAGATGATTCCAAGGTACCGGCAACGCCGGTTGTTTTAATTTCCATTAAATTCATTCCTTCCTGAACGCATACTGTTAGTTGTTGCTGCTAGGATGATGGCACTGGTGTCAAAGTCATGCATAGCAAGGCACTAACCCATTTAGCTAGGAGAAAATATGCTTTTGTGCAGCTTTTAACTTTCTCTAGTCACTAGTGTAGTACATTTTTTAAAAAATGTGAATAAATATTAGTATTTTTAAAATTTTTATAAATTGTAAGGCATTTCATCACAAAAATTAACTCGTTATCTTTTCACAATGAATGACTTTTTGTATAATAGAAGAATATGTATGGACACCCTAGCTAGACAAGATTCAAGTACCTTGATAGTAGTACCTAGCAAGGTATTGTGTCATTGTAGAAAGGACGCTTATGTCAGAAAAAGATCCCTCAGAGCAGCTCGCCGAAATTGCTCGTGACTATTATATTAGTAAACTTCCCATCACTGAGATTACCCATAAATATGATATCTCACGCTACCTCGTTGCCAAGGCTTTAGAGGAAGCTGAAAAAGGTGGTATCGTGCAAATCAGTATCAAAGAGAGTGTCAAGCGCTTTAGTCAATATGAAGCGACCTTGAAAAAGAAGTTCAACTTAAAAGAAGTTTTTGTTTTACGTTCCCTAGATACCACTACCCATGATAATGAAGCGCTGGTTGCTTTTGCGGCCACAACCATTCAAAATTATATTAAATCTTGTCATACAGTAGGTATGACTTGGGGTTCCACTATCTTGGACACCATCAATAACTTTCAAGAAGCACGACGGGATGATTTGGCGTTTGTTCAATTAGCGGGCTTTTCACTGCGTCATAATAGTCCTGATGCCCCTTTTTCGTTAATTTTACGGGCATCAGACAAATTTAGAGCAACTAAAAATGCGGTTGTCGTGCCAGCGCCACTTTATATCTTCAATCCTGAGACGAAGAAAATGCTTAATCACGAGCCAATCTTTGAAAGGTTACAACATAAGTATCAGGATCTTGATTTGATTTTTACGGGACTAGGTACGGTGCAATCACTGGAATCTAATCCCGTTTGGGCAGAATATAAAGATATTATCTTTGACGGTATTGATCAGAGTAAAATTGCTGGGATGGCCTACGGCCGTGCTTATGATATTCATGGTAAAATCTTCCCTAGTGTAGAAGCTAAGGTCGTGGGTATTAATCATGAGCATCTGTTCAATACCCCGATTCGTTTTGCCATTGTTAAAAACAAATTCAAGGTCGATTCACTCCTAGGGGCTTTACGGGCCGGATTAATTACCCATCTCGTCATTAATGAGGGCATCGCCAAGCGTCTAATTCGGCGTTATCAAGCGCGCTAAAACCCGTAGTGCTGCAAGAATTTCAATAACATTTGCCATAATATTTGTGGCTGCTCAGCTTGAACGACGTGACCACAATTTGAAATAACTTGCGCCGATACCTTAGGATTTAACCTCGCAACGGCCGAAGCAAAATGATAATCGAAATACGGTGATTGTTTCCCTGCTACTACTAGTAGGGGAATTTTTGTATCCATAATCACATCACGCCAATCTTGAAAGGCGTGATCAACTAGCAACCGGTAATTGTCGCTGGCGCTGTATGGATAAGCGGCGTATTCGGCTTTAGCTGCCACAACCATCTCAGTTGAAAGTGGTACGACTACCGCTCGAGCACTTTCAAGTTCTAACAATTCGGGAAAGGTGTCCCAAGTTAAGTCAGTAAAGCCATATGACCAAGTATCATCACAAATCATTTTTGGTGATTGATCTAAATCAACCATTGCTCGAAAAGCACCAGAACCATACAAATTTTGATAGGCCCAAAGCGTAGCTGCACCCATGGAATTACCAATTCCAATGACGCCAGTTAGTCCCAGTTGCTGACAAAATTCAAACACGTCACGTGCATGAATACTCATTCGTTGCCCTTTATAAGTTCGCTGCGAACGACCTTGGTTTCTAGGATCAAGTACCAACACCCGAAAATTAGGTGTTAATAATTTCACCAAAACATCCCATAAATGGTGTGAAGCGCCAATACCTGGTAAACAAAGAATCGGATGTTTAGTCATGTTCCCGGTGTCTGTATAACTAAGCTGAACCCCATCACTAGTTCTAAATCTCATCTTTCCTTGCCCCACTTCTAATTACCACTAATTTGTTGTCCTGCAGCAATCCGTGCTTGCAAGTCACTAATGTGCCGTTTGATAAATGCGAGCGTGGTTGTTGGGACTAGCGTTTCAATAGTAGCCAAATCATTTTCCCGGATACAGCATCTTACCTGGGTTGCTGTGATATATCCCTGTTCCCCGACTTGCCGGCGGGTAATCACCTGCATAGCCACTAATGGTGGCAGTTCACGCACTAATACTTGATTGTAGATGTTAGTGGTATGTGAAAGTGGTTCAGAGCCAACGTATCTCGTCTTAATATTTAAGGCTGGTGCAATCACATCACGAAAAATCCGAGCATCTAATTCAGTTTGATAGGCAATTTCATCATCTGGGGTTTTAAGAAAATAGGCCGGAAAGGTTGCGTAGCTAACCATATAGTCACCACCATTGATCACCACTACATTCGTTAAATCCGCTACTCCAGCTTGTACGAGCCTCATTCGTTCGACCGTCGTAAATAGCGAAGTATCAGTGTTTACCACAAAAAGATAAACCAAATCGTTCGCCTTAGCGGCTTGTTCAACTAAGTAACGGTGTCCGAGGGTAAAGGGGTTGGCATTCATGACAATGCCTGCTACCTTCTTCTCGGCTTGCTGCGGGATACGCGGAATGGCACTTAAATAGTCATGGACATCCGGTGTACCATTTTCCAAAAAAGCACCATAATCTGATCGCGCCAGTGCCTTAAATCCGGCATGTTCAAAGGAACTAACATATCTTAGTTTAGTAAAAACAAACAGATGATAAACACCTCGCTGAAACTGGCGACTGATTAGTTCACTGACTAACTGCGCAAAGCGGGCGCCAGAAACAGCCCCTTTGTTGCAAACGGCAATATATTTAAGCACATTCCCAGCCACTGATCCAGTCGCCACTAATTTACCATCGTGCTTGAGGCCCACCGTAAAATCAATTTGTTTGATTTCTTTATCTGAAAAATTATGAATACCAAGTGATGTCAGAAAATCAGTCCACATCCGCTTGCCACTAGGCCGCCCCAAGTAGAGGTCAATTATTTCATCATCCATAGTTTGTTTCCTTTCGCTGTTACTTGCTTAGTAACACTACACCACGCTAATGCCTGTGGCAATTTTAACCAGCTAAAAAGGCTGGAACTATGTCCCAACCTTTTCGTTACTAATTACCATAAACCAATAATTTTAAGCCAAATCGATCCGAGACCGAAGAAGATAATCATATAAACCAAACCTAAGATGAAACTACTCTTCCACCATTCCTTTTGGTCAACATAACCACTGGCCGCTAAAATGGAGGCTGGTCCATTGGCATAATGCGTGGTTGAGCTCATGATAGCCGAGTCAAATGCCAGTAACATTGCTGCTAAAGCTAATGGCGCACCAGAGGCAACTGCCACTGCCAAGAATGGCAAGTATAAAGCCGTCACATGAGCGGTACCACTGGCAAAGAAGTAATGCGCATAGAAGTAAACGACTAGTAAAATCACTAATACTAAGCCCCATGGCATCCCATGTAAGTCCGAACTAATAGTTTTAGCGAACCAACCGATAAAGCCGTAAGTCGTCAGCTTATTCGCCATAAAGACTAAGACGGATAACCAAATCAAAATATTCCAAGCGCCACCAACACCCAGAACATCCTTCATGCTCAAAACGCGGGTAACGAGCAAAATTGTCACGGCAATGAAGGCCACAAAAGTTGAACTAAATTGTGGTAGTTTAGCAAAGAATGGAAATCCTGATAAGATCCACATGACAATGGCAAGTAAGAATGTCCCTGTCATGATTTTTTCAGAAACGCTCATGGCGCCCATCTTATCTAACTCACCTTGTGCCCAAGAATTGGCATTAGGTGTTTCTTTAATTTCAGGTGGAAACATTTTATAGACAATAATAGGAATAATGATAGCTCCTACTAATACTGGAATTAAAGCGGCCAAGAACCAACTTACCCAAGTAATGGTGTAACCTTTTTGTTGCGCCCCTGCAACGGCAACTAAGTTAGGAGCTGCGCCCGTAATAAACAAAGCTGTCGATAACGTATTGGCCTGAAAAGCTACAAAATCAAGGAAAGCACCAATTTTTTTACGTGACGGATCATTTGGTTGAGAACCGTAAGTGGTTGAAATTGACTTTACCACAGGATATACGATTCCACCGGTCCGGGCCGAATTAGACGGAACCAAGGCACCCAAGACTAATTCCAGGCCAGTAATTGAATAGGCAATTCCAAGTGATCGTTTACCAAATAATTTAATCATGTGGTACGCAATCCGATTACCAAGTCCAGTTTTAGTAATTCCGTAAGCCATGATAAAAGCCATGGCAATCAACCAAGAGGCGTCATTGCCAAAAGCACTTAAAATCCCTTGATTCGTAACGGCGCCGGTCTTCAGATCAACGACATCTTTCACTGGCGCAAGTCCCAGTAAGACAGTAACGACTAGTCCAGTTAAGGTAACTGCGCCAATTGGTAACGGCTTGCTAATGCAGGCCACAATGGTCGCAACAAAAACGGCAAACATCTGCCAACTTGCGGCTGACAAGCCTGCAGGTCTAATTGGCGTTAGGCAATATAGGATAATCCCAACCAGGATTGGTGCCACCCAACCACTTAAGTTTGCCTTTTGTACATGTTTCATGTTTTCTCCCTAAAACTTCATAAAAATGAAGTATTAATCGATGTTAACCCCTGACAGGACTTCTTGCATCTTGTCAGCTGAGGTTAACATTTTCTGATGCTCGTTCTCAGATAACTTAGCTTCAATGACATGAGCAATCCCAGTGCCATTGATGACAGTTGGTGTCCCCAAGTAGAGATCAGATTTAATGCCATATTCCCCATTAATTGGTGCTGAGAGTGGTAACACAATCTCACGATTAGTCAGAATCGCACTAACAATCTGGGCTAGCATCATCGCGACACCATAGAAAGTCGCACGCTTTTTAGCGATAATTTTGCCGCCCTTAGCACGCACATCTTTTTCAAGTTTTGCTAGTACTGGCGCGGTCATGCTAGGGTAAGTCTTCAATGCTTTGCCGCCAACAACGGCTTCGTCAAAGTTCTCAAAGCTGGTATCTCCATGTTCACCTAAGACATAGGCATTAACAGCACTCACTGAAACGGCAAGTTTTTTAGCCAAAGCGACTTGCAAACGAGCTGAATCAAGCGAGGTGCCGGTCCCAATTACCCGACTCTTAGGAAATCCAGATAATTTCTGGGTTAAAGTCGTTAAAATATCAACCGGATTAGCAGAAACCACGAAAATCCCTTTAAAACCGGATGCGACTACAGGACTAACGATACTCTTCAAAATATTAACATTCTTGTTCACGAGATCGAGTCTTGATTCACCTGGTTTACGTGGAATACCAGCCGTAATAACCACAACATCGGCATCTTTAGCGTCAGCATATTCACCAGCATGAATATTAGTGTGACCAGTGAATGGTGTAATGTCTTCAAGATCTAAGCTGTCACCAACCGGACGCTCCTTCACCACATCACAGATGACTAATTCATCAACCTGCGTAGTTTGTAACAAGTCGTTAGCAAACGTTGAACCAACTGATCCATCTCCAACGAGTAAAACTTTGTTTGTCATATAAATTCCCTTTCAAGCAAACCTTTATAATATTTACACAAGGTATTATACACTAAGCGCTTACAGTTTTCTATTTTTTCAAAAAAATATTTTTATTTTAAAATTTTGAAATAAATTATCCTAAAATCCACATAAACCCAGTAAAATCAGTTGTGAAATGTTTGGCAATATCAACCATTATACTTTGCGATTAACTGCTGATTGGTATCAAAAAAGGGATTACGCAATATCCGAAATCCCTAGTTAAATCTACCATATTAATAGTTATTATTAAACATTCCATCACTCTTTGGTGGTTGATAATCACCAAAGTAACGTGTTGGATCCAGCTTTAAGTAATGACACAAATCGTAAATTTCAGTCATCGTCTTATCAATCACTGGAATGCCATTTTGCTTACGGTCGGCGACAAAACCATATTCAGGCTCGCCATGCGTATAAATCCGCTTCTGCCCTTTTGCTTTCGGCGAATCACGCAATGCTTGTAAGTACTTGGACATATGTTTGATAATCGCATCCTTGTCCCCAAAGGCAGCCAAATTAATCGCCATAAAGCCATGTGAAATACCGGATTTATTGTTCATCATCGTTTGGTCAGAAGTCGTTCCGAGCGATAGAATGGAAGAAAAAATTTCAGCTACCATGGCATTCCCATAGCCTTTATGAGAACCATGAGCTTTATCACTACCACCTAATGGCAAAATACCCCCACCTGCTTTTTGGGTGATATTCGCTAACACCTCAGCTGCATTGTTACTTTCAACACCGTCAGCATCTAGCGCCCAGCCGTCAGGAATGGGTTCAGCCATTTTATTATACATTTCAAGCTTCCCACGGGTCACCACGGACGTAGAACCATCGAAGAAGAAGTAATACGGATCGGCTGGCATACACCAAGCCTGCGGATTAGTCCCAATCATGGCTTTTTTACCATAAGTAGGCACCACGATGGCTTCAGAATTGGTTACTGAAAAGCCGAGCATTCCAGCTTCAGCTGCCATCCGAGCATAGTAGCCGGCAATGCCATAATGATTAGAGTTGCGGACAGTTACAATCCCAACCCCAATTTTCTTGGCCTTTTCAATGGCCAAATTCATGGCAAAATGCCCGTTTAATTGTCCCATCCCGTCATGACCATCAACGACAGCCGAAACAGGCGTGTCAAAGATCACCTCAGGTTCGGCTGCAACTTTCATGGTACCTTTTTGAATGCCCTTATAATAGCGCACCATTCGCTGCATCCCATGACTTTGAATACCATACAAGTCAGCTGTCAACAACACATCTGTGATGATTTTGGCCTTGGCTTCAGTAAAACCAAATTTTTGAAATGCATCCATGCACAATTGATTTAGTTGTGCGTATGAAAATCGAACTTTTCTCTCTGACACCACAAATACCTCTTTTTCAAAATCGATTAATTGAATGAGCTAATCGTAGCATTACTTTTTAAAAAGTTCAAATTTATATATGTTTTTTAACTTTTGTTAAATAGTCTAGCTGCCAATAGCTGTGAAATATAATTCTGTAATTCTGTCACAGTATGGCGTCGGCTGCGACTACAATCTTTCGCATTTCGCGCACATAGTAAACACTGTCTTGCGGGTGCTCCTAAGCGTGTTCGTGATAAATCAACTACGTCATCCCCTTGCTTAAAATGCACATCCAAATCAAATAGGCGTCTATCAGGGCGCCTACTTTCGAAGACAATTGCTAACGATTTAACCTGCTTGGCTGGTCCCGCAACTAGTAAAATTTCTTCGGGACCAGTTGCTGCTTGTCCCCAATCATGCACCATTTGAATTGGAAATTGTTGAGCGACTTGCGCTTTAAACAGGCAAATTTCTTGTTCAAAGTACTGGCGAATAGCTGGGCTCGTCTTAATCGGTCCCGGAATATTTAATTTTGCGCCAATCACGACTTGTTGTGGATATTCTTTCGCCAGCTGCCACTGCACCGAAACCCGGCGATCACGATTTGCTAAAACCAAAGGGATATCTACGTTTGGACCACCTGAAAAAATATTCATCATTATCCATCCTTTATCTGCTTACTGCTTGCTTTAATTTTAGTGGTCGTTATCTGACAGTGCAAGTTCAAACTAAAAACAGGTGTGCGATGAACTAGCACACCTGTTTTGGTAAATGAAGCGTTTATTGATAATCCACTGATTCGCCAATATCATACCGACTCGTCCTCATCGCAACTGGCGCCTTGGCTGACTTACCAATCGCAACCGCCATCACTGGGACAAATTGCTCTGGATCTAGCCCGACGCTTTCAGCTGCCTTGCTAGCATCATAACCAGCAATGGCATTAGTATCATAACCATGGGCTTGTGCAATCAACATGAATTGCATCGCAGCCAATGAAGTATCAATCGTGGCATCTGTCTTTAGCATCGCTTCAGATGCATGTTCATAAAGTGGCATAAAGGTGTTCAGGGCAGCCTCCATTGCTTCCTTAGTTACTTTTTTAGCCTTATACATCCCCTGCCACAGCTTGCGATACTTCTTATAAGCTAGCTTATTACCAAAGAAGAGCACCACTGCAGCACTCGTATCAACTTGCGGGAAGTTAAAAGGCATAAAGTAGTGTCGCAGCTTTTCCTTACCAGCCGGCGTATCAACTACGATAAATTTCCAAGCTTGTAAATTACAAGCTGATGGTGCCGTAATCGCCATTTTTAACATGGCCGTCATTTCGTCACGACTAATTTTAACCTTCGGGTCAAATTCACGAATCGATTGCCGCTTCGTCATCACAGTTTCAATCTCTTGGGGCATGGTAATCACTCCTTTTAATAAATGCTACCGCTTTCATATCATCTATATTATAAACATTGGCGCTGATAACTGCAACTAAGCTGGCTAACCTTAAAGTAACTTAACTTTCGCGATTACGTAGTTTCAGTCCAGTAATGAAATACGCCAAATTACCTAAGATTAGGTTAAGTAAAAATAAGCTGGCTAAGAGTACCATGGCACTATAAAAGGCATGGAAGCTTAAAAAGAAATAGCTGATTATCGTTAATAGCACCGTCAGTAAACCGAAGCGCATACCAGCCCGCACGAAATATTGCCAACGGTTCTGAGGTGACCGTCCCAAGCGTTTGCTGCGACGCCAATTCTGGTTAGCCAGCCAATAATGAACTGCTAGCCCTAACAATACCAGTACTGCAATGACCATAAATTCTCCGGCAAAGGACCAGCGATGGTGGTGGTGTGCTTTCACGAAAGCAGGACTGGTCACTTTAGCATGATATTGCTTAGCAATTTTACTAATAACGCGATTGCTACTATCAATCAGAACGCGATAATTTGCAATCGGCGTTTTGCCGGTAGGCTGATCAACTCCAGTCGATAGAAAATATTGATTGGCACTGACGGCTTTTAAAGGCTTCAATTGACCAATGACCGCATAATAGGTTCGTCCGACAATTAAATACTTGTTCCCCTGTACTTCTTTCGTATTTAAGCGAGACCCATACTCAACGACGGCGAAGCTAACCATGCCTTGGAAATCATCACTGGTAAAATAATGCCCCACATAAGTAGGCATACTCGTCACACTCTGATTCGACCAGACTAATACTTGTCCGCGCTCATATTGGTTTTCAAGATGGACTTGAATGGCCGTTCGGTATGGCTTTAGCGTTCGTAGAAAGCTGCTAACCGATTTACGGCTTGACAGCTTCAAGTAGCGAGAGTTATTGCTCAAGCCATGTGCCTCGAGCAGATCATCTGCTAGTCGTGATTGAATATTTGAGAGCATAATACCTTGAATAAGCAAAGAAACTAACAGCATCAATAATAATAGATATTTTTGGTATTTGGACTTAATCATCTTTTAACCTGTAATATTTCTTCGTCAATAAAGTCATAACTCATGAATTGCGTATTAATGTCCCACAATGCACTAAAGTCGACTAACTCAGCTTGCTGCCAAAACATGGTGGTATTAGTCGCGCCACTACGATCACCTACAAAGAGTAATTGCGCATGATCAGTGTAACGCCGAACGGCTTTAATTAAAGCCATATCGGCATGTCCAAAATTGGGTGACCAGGAACAAAAGACTAAGTCAACCATCGGATAATTTTTTACAGCTACTAGTGCCGATAAATCTTGCACCGGAAAGAATGGCTGGCTTCCCGTCTTTGACGTCTTAGCCCACTCTAATGAATCTGTGGCAATGGTCTTTAGTCCTACAGCATCAAACGCCTTGGACCAATATGCATTTCCCGCCATCACTTCTAAGACACTAGTTGCATTAAAATGTTGTCTGATCGCCTG
The DNA here is from genome assembly GCA_002418055.1 of Lactobacillus sp. UBA5804. Taxonomy (GTDB): domain Bacteria; phylum Bacillota; class Bacilli; order Lactobacillales; family Lactobacillaceae; genus Lactobacillus. Next base: position 79,504 of record DIDI01000037.1, read on the forward strand.
GGCAGCTGCTATATTGGGCAGCGACCAAATCCCATATTGGATTGATAGATATTGTCTTAAACTATTCAATAGCTGCTGTGCCACTTTTAATTTTTCCTGCTGCGGCATTGTTAACCGTTGCGCTGGTCGAATACCACCAAGCGGTCTTGGTGCCCGATTCAACACAACTTTTTGGTCAACCGCCTGCACAACACGGCGCACATCCAGTACCTGGGTATGTAACGCTGGCAACTGCAGTGCTTGGTCTAATTCGGTTAATTTTCTCATAAAATCTGTCATTTGTATTACACCTTAAGAATGATTTTACCATGCAAAAGCCACTTAATCAGTTATAATTGAGATTGTAAGATAAAGGAGTGAAGTCATGACAAAGAAAAAAATAGCACGGACTGAGGAGCCAGAGAGCTTTGGCAAGTCAGTTTTACAAGTTCTGGGAATGACAGCCGTTATATTGGTAATTTGGTACTTTGTCTTTTCGTTAGTACTTTCAAATGATCGTGTGTTTGGTCCTTCGATGCAACCTACCTTTGAAAAAGATGATCGCTTAATTTCCATTCGGCAGTTTACCCCTGCACGCAATGATATCGTCGTCTTAAAAGCACCAGATGCCCCTAACGCGTTATACATTAAACGGATTGTAGGGTTGCCAGGTGACCGGATTGTCGCCAAGAATGACCGGATGTACATTAATGGTAAGCTTTACCCTGAGCCATATCTTAACAATCATTTCAAACAGGCTGATCGTGCCACTGGTAAAAATTATACCTTTAATTTTAAGGTCACAGTTCCTAAAGGTTATTATTGGGTCATGGGCGATCATCGTGATATCTCTAACGATTCACGCTACTTTGGTCCAGTTAAACGAAGTAGCTTGCTTAGTCAAGTGAAATTAAGGTATTGGCCAATCACGCAAATTGCTTTCTTTTAACCCATTTGGAACATACCAGCAATAAAACTAAGGAGCTCAATTATGAATCAAACAGATCTGTCGGATGCAATTATTAATTTTGAGGTGAAACAGCACCTCACAGATACCGATTTAGCCTTTGCCAGTCACCTTTCCGTAGAGAAAATTCATGCGATGAAGATTCAACGTGGTGATTTCACAGATGATGAAATTAATCAGCTCTATGACTACTTGTCAGCTAACAGCAAATAGCTAACTGAACACTTATAGTAAAAAAGCCTAGTATTTAAAAGAATACTAGGCTTTTTTACTTTTGTGAATGCTACTAGCATGTTTCACACTGCCATTTTTTTGATACTTACTTTAAATAATAGGCTTAATCCTTGATATTAAAGGCATTTGGACAAATAATCAGTAATTAAGCTAGTAGTGCATAACTGCAATGGCTATATCAGTAAGCCTTTTCTTTGCTGCTAACAATGTATTCTTACCGAGTGGCTAATAAAGCTATTGTTGAAAAATGATCCTAGCATTTGTTTCACTTGATTGGCGCTTCAGCTAAACGACTCACAATTCTAACCAAGACATCAACCGCTAAATACATCGATTCTAAAACGGTATATTCATAGCGGCCATGCATATTTTCTTCTCCCGCAAAGAGATTTGGACATGGTAATCCCATATAAGTTAATTGTGAGCCATCCGTTCCCCCGCGAACTGGATCCTCATTAATCTTGAGGCCAAGATCACGATAAGCAGCTCTGGCCAAGTCTACAATTTCTGGATGTTGCTTGAGTTCGTCAGCCATATTATAATATTGGTCATGCATTTTTAAGCTAATCCGAGATGTTCCTAAAGTAGCATTTAAACGATCGACGATATCACGTATCATCTGTTTACGTGTCTCAAGTCCGTCCCGTTCAAAGTCCCGAATAATGTATTCTAATTGCGCATGATCAACCGTTCCGGATAAGTGGCACAAATGGAAAAAGCCTTCCTTACCGGAAGTTTGCTCTGGTACTTCCTTTGCCGGTAAGCTATTTTGGAAATCACGCGCAATCTTGAGGGCACTAACCATTTGTCCCTTGGCAACTGCCGGATGAACATCAACTCCTTGAATGCTCAGTTCAAACTGAGCCGCTGAGAAGGTTCCCCAATCTAGCTTTCCGGGCTTTTCACCATCAACCGTAAAGGCAAAAGCAGCGCCAAAGTCGGCCACATCAAAATGGCTCGCGCCTGTGCCAATTTCTTCATCAGGCGTAAAGGCTAAGCGGATTCGGCCATGCTTTATCTCAGGATGAGCCAAGAGATATTCTGCCAGTGTGACTAGCTCACTCACTCCGCACTTGTCATCGCCACCAAGCAGCGTATCGCCAGAAGCACTGATAATTGTTTGCCCCTGATAGTCATGTAGATGGGGAAAGATGGCTGGATCAAGGTAAAAATCACTGTCCCCTAACTGGATTTTAGATTGACCATCATAGTTCTTGGTAATTTGCGGCCGAATATTTTCAGAATTGAAATCAGCCGTATCACAGTGGGCTAAGAAGCCAATGACTGGAACGATAGTGGTCGTAGTTGCTGGAATTTCTGCAATGACCGCACCAGCCTGCTGGTTGTAGTGCACGTCACTTAGACCTAAGTCGACCAAATCTTGCATCACTACTTTTTGAAAATCCACTTCCCGTTGAGTGGATGGGAAACACGTCGCATGCTCATCTGAACGTGAATTGATTTTAACGTATTTTAAAAATCGCGGTAATAAAGTTGGGTATTCCATATAAACTCCTTGTTAAAACAAATCTTGAAAAGGATTGGTTGAGACGTTTGAATAGTAGCAAGTGATGGGCCAATGTTGCTGTTCACGCCATGTTTCTAATAACTTGAACACCTGATATTTGAATAACTTCTCCGTATAATGGCCGGGATCGACCACTGCTAGCCCCGCTGAAATAATATCATGACCAACATGATAATAGATATCACCGGTAACAAAGGCGTCTAAGTGAGCCTTAACTGCCTCCTGCCAGTACTTACCACCATCACCACAGATAAATCCAATCCGGCGAACGGGCTGGTCATTATTGGCAGTAATCAACCGGGCCATCTTAATATGCATCTGCTTCTTAACATAATAAGCAAACTCCAGTGCACTCATAGTTTGCGGCAACTCTCCTTGCCTACCAATCGCAATCCCATCTGTATCAGGCATAAATGGGGTCACATGCTTTAAGCCTAATTCCTCGGCTTGCCAATCACTAGAACCACCCGTTGCCTTGTCACAATTGGTATGAATGGCATAGACCGTAATATGATGGGCGATAATTTGACCATACATCGCATTCTGAGGATTAGAAAAATCTAAATTACTGGTAGGGCGAAACATGGCCGGGTGATGGCTGACAATTAAATCAACCCCTAGCTTAATAGCTTCATCCACCACGTTAGGTCGCACATCTAAAGTGGTCATCACCTTCGTGACGGGAGCCATTAGCGAGCCAATTTGCAACCCAACTGGGTCACCTTCGCTTGCTAAATTTTCTGGAAAACGACGACGTAATTGGGTGACAACGTCTTTAACTGTGATCATCGCTTAAAATCTCCTTAATTAACTTTTGTTCTGCCACAACCTGCTTGATTAAATGGGTATCAGGTTTTTTAGCACGCTGTAGATTGGTCAGTAATTTAGCTAAATAAGCCGCCCGATCTATCCATTTTTTCTGAAAAATGCGGCCACGCTGCTTTAAAATATAGGGACCAAACAACAACTCCGACTCAGTTAACGCAAATCTCGCTGTTCCGAGTTTAGCCTTGATCAGTTCATAACTGTGCCCAGCCTCAGTCAAGAGCTTTTCAGCGACAATTTGATAGTGATGGTCCATTAACCAGTGACGCACAATTGGTTCACCAACGTTAGGTGCTAAGACCAGCGTGGGTAATAACAAACCGTTTTCAGCCCCGGCTTGTAAAATTTCAGTAATCAGTCGACCACCCATACCCGCAATGACTGCGGTATTAATGCGATCAGTTGGTAAAATAGTTGCCAGCCCTGAACCTAATCGCGTCTTAATCTGGTTTTCCAGACCAGCCGCTTGAATATCAGCTTGAGCATTGGCGAGGGGGCCTTTGCCAACATCGCTCGCAATAACAAAATTAGCTCGTTGCTGTTTAAATAGCGCAATCGGTAAATAAGCATGATCAGTCCCAATATCGGCCACTCGTGCCCCAGAATCCACCAGTTCTACTAGTGCTTGTAATCTTAAATTCATAACATCCTCGCTTTATCTATGCTGGTAGCTACTCATCTGCTATACTCAATATCATAATCCTCTAATTGAAAGCAGGCAGCAAAAAATGGACCGACATCAAAAAGTGACTTTAACCAATATGTGTATGTTACAGGTTGGCGACCAAGTCTTAACTTTAAACCGCACCGACCCAGTTTGGCCAGGAGTGACCTTCCCAGGTGGGCATGTTGATCCGGGTGAATCAATCCATGATTCTGTTGTCCGGGAAATGCAAGAAGAAACTGGATTGACAATCAGTGATCCACAATTGGTAGGTATTAAAGAGTTCAACGATGCTGAAGATTGTCGTTATCTAGTCTTCTTTTATGTTGCCCACCATTATACTGGCAAGCTGCAAGCATCTGCTGAAGGCAATTTAGCCTGGAAACCTTTAGCAACCCTTGACCAGCAAGTACTTGCTTCCGATTTCGAAAATGATTTGCCAATTTTTACCAATCCGCAGCTCAGCGAACATTTTTGGTGGCATGGTCACAATCAAACAGTTTAAGTCTTGAAAAAAATAACCTTTACAGCCAGTGCTGCAGAGGTTATTTTAATTAATCTAAAAAGTCACGCAATTGATTAGAACGACTTGGATGACGCAACTTTCGTAAAGCCTTAGCTTCAATTTGTCGAATACGCTCACGGGTAACCCCGAATACTCGACCGACTTCTTCTAAGGTACGGGTACGACCATCATCAAGTCCAAACCGTAACCGCAACACATTCTCTTCACGATCAGTTAACGTGTCAAGAACTTCCTCTAATTGTTCTTTCAGCATTTCATAGGATGCATGTTGCTCAGGACTAGTGGCTTCCTTATCTTCAATAAAGTCACCTAGGTGCGAGTCGTCCTCTTCACCAATTGGCGTTTCGAGCGAAACTGGTTCTTGGGCGATTTTTAAGATGTCACGCACCTTGTTCGTCGGCATATCCATTTCGGCCCCAATTTCTTCAGGAGTTGGTTCACGACCTAAGTCCTGTAGTAATTGACGCTGAATCCGGATTAATTTATTGATGGTTTCAACCATATGAACTGGAATTCGAATTGTCCGAGCTTGATCGGCAATCGCACGGGTAATCGCTTGCCGAATCCACCAAGTAGCATAAGTTGAGAACTTAAAGCCTAAGCGATAATCAAACTTATCAACGGCTTTCATCAAGCCCATATTGCCTTCTTGAATGAGGTCTAGGAACGACATCCCTCGGCCCACATAACGTTTAGCAATCGAAACAACGAGTCGTAAATTGGCTTCAGCCAATTCTTGTTTAGCTTCTTCTTCCCCAACTTCAATTCGCTTAGCGAGTGCAATCTCTTGCTCTGCATTAAGCAGCGGCACACGACCAATCTCTTTCAAGTACATCCGCACAGGATCACTCATCCGAACACTAGATGGCGCAGCCATGTCGCGTAGTTCCGCCTTTTCAACGTCTTTTTGTTTCTTTAAGGCTAACTTCGAAGGCTCGCCTTTTTTGTCAACGATACTAATACCGCTGTCTTCAAATTCTTGGACAAGTTGATCAACTGCTTTACCTTCAAGTTGATACGGCTTAACCAGGCGCTCTGTAAAGTCGGTCTCTTCAATTGACTTCGTTTTGACCAACTCTTTGACAATCTTCTTGACCATCTTATCCAAAGACAATTCCGGCATTTTTGCAGTCTTTGTAGTTTTTACAGTCTTTTTCTCTGCCACTAGAAAGCCCCCTTATCCTTGGAGTCGTTTTAACTCCAAGATTCTATTTGTAATCTTAACCATCGCTTCCACGTCCTGTTGACTTTTAGCTTCAGCCAGTGCTTGCAATTGTTGCTCAATCTCATGGGTCACTTTTCTGATTGCTAGGGCGTGAATTTGTTCGTCAAGCTCTTTCTCTGAGAAGTCGGCTAGCATACCAGCCATCTCAACATTTACTATTATACCTTGAAGTTCACTGGGAATAAAATCAATGAACCCGTTAGTCGTCGGATTTTCATGGTTTTCACTATAATTAAGCCACAATTCCTCAATTCTAGCATATTCAGCCGATGGAAACAAAAAATTCTGTTTCATCAAATAATCACGGGCTTGATCAGAATGCATAAATAAGTAAAGTAACCGATCTTGAACGGAATCTGTCTTAATGGTGGCCTGCCCTTCAAGTGGTATTTCTACTGATGGTTGGGCTGCGATGTGCTGCTGACTCCGTTTCGTTTTGCGTCTTTGGTGCAATAAACTGGCCTTGAGTGACTCACGGCTAACGCCTAATTGTTGTGCCAATTTGTCCACGTATAAATCTTGCTCAACCGGATTAGTCAGCTGGGCGACACCTGCTAATGCTTCATCGACATACATCAGCTTTTCACGATTATTATCTAGATTGTACTTTTGTTTAAGCTGACGCAGGAAAAAGTCTGTCGGGGTCAAGGCACCCTGAATTTGTAAGAGATACTTTTGTGGGCCATACTTTTGAACAAATTCATCAGGATCAAGTTTCTCTGGTAGGACGACAATCCCAATATTAAAGCCACCCGCTTGATTAAACATTTTAACCGCTCGTTCTTCAGCGTGAACGCCAGGATCGTCGCCATCATAATTAATGATAATGTTAGGCGTCACGCGGCGTAAGAGATACACTTGATTATCAGTTAGACTAGTCCCCATTGAAGCAATCCCAGCCTTCACACCAGCTTTATAACCGGCAATCACATCCATATAGCCTTCGTAGAGGACCAAATGATTCTCGGTCTTCGCTGCTTGGCGTGCTTCTGAAAAGTGGAACAGAACCTTAGACTTACTGAACAGCTCGGTTTCAGGACTATTCATATACTTTGCTTCAGTCTTATCGGCGCTCAACCGGCGACCAGAAAAGCCAATAATTTGCCCACTTTCATTAGCTAACGGAAACATTAACCGATCACGAAACCGATCAAATAGCTTGCCAGCTTGGCTCTCAACAAACAAGCCACTCTTAGCTAACAATTCTTCTGAAAAGTTTTGCCCCGTTAAGTAGCTTAACAAAATCTGTTCACCCTTAGGCGCATAGCCAATTTGAAAGTGATCAATAATCTCTTCCGATAATGCGCGAGATTTGGCATAAGCTAAACCACGCTGACCCACTTTCGTCGTGAGTAATACCCGGTGGTAAAAGTCGGCCGCAGCCTGTTGTACCTGCATTAACGGATTTAGAACTCGTGTCGTTTCACCATAGCCAGCTGGCATTGGAATATGAGCAAAATTTGCCACTCGACTGACACTCTCAGGAAAAGTGAGTTTTTCTTGTTCCATTAGGAACTTAAAGACATTCCCGCCTTTACCACAACCGAAACATTTGAAGAATTGTTTCTCTTCATTAACAGTAAAGGATGGGGTCTTCTCTTGATGAAAAGGGCAAAGACCTAGGTAGTCTTTGCCTTTCTTCTCAAGTGCCACATACTGGCTGATAATGTCCACGATATTAACATTGCGTCGAACTTCGTTAATGAATTCTTCAGGAATTCGTCCAGTCAAAGCAATCACCTATTTCATTTAATGACTAATTCACTTAGGTTACCAAGTTGTGAGGCCAAATCGCTAATTTGTTGTAATTGCCGTAAGCGGTTTGTTTGAACTGCGGGGTCATCTGCCAAGATCATATTTTCATTGAAGTAAGCATCAATGACTGGTTGCAAAGCAACAAATCCGTCATACAAAGCTGGCAGTGATGTGCTAGTAGCTAGTTTAGCAGTATCAGCAGCTAACACTGGTTCTGTCTCCCCAGTAAACAAATTAGCTGCGACCGGACCGTTAGCGTTAAACTTGGCCTTTTGTAAGATATTATTAATCCGTGTTAAGCTTTCTACCACAGGTCTAAAGGCCGCATCATCGTGATGCGCTGAAAGCACATCAGCTGCTACTAAAATTTGACGTGGATCCTGTTGGCTAGAAGCTAAAACAGCACTAATAATATCATATCTAACCTTATTTTTTTGCATATATTGCTTGATACGATCACGAATGAAGTCTTCAATCGCTTGGTCAGCTGCTTCGGTTTTTGGTAATTTAGCAGGCGTTTGGCCATCAATTGCCGCAATCAACTCCGGTAAGACTTCGTTAACTGGCAATGACCATTTTTGACTTAATAAAATTCGGACAATCCCATAAGAATAGCGACGCAGTGCATAAGGATCATTCGAAGAGCTAGGAATCATGCCGGCACCAAAGAAAGTAATAATAGTATCTAATTTATCAGCAACTGAAAGTAGCGCACCAACCACCGTCTCTGGCAAGTCACCTTCTGCTGTATTTGGCAGATAGTGCTCACGAATGGCGACACTAACCGCCTCATTTTCACCAGCTAATCTTGCATAATGCATGCCCATTACGCCTTGAAGTTCCGCAAACTCACCAACCATTTGCGTCACTAAATCGAACTTATAGAGCGCACTTGCGCGATCAAAGTCTTGCAAAGTAGTACTGGATAACTGCCAGCGTTTAGCCAAGCAATGTCCGATTGTACGTACTCGGCGCATCTTTTCTGCCATTGAGCCAATCTTATCATGGAAAGAAACGTTATTCAGACGATCCACAAAATGACTCAGCGGATATTTCCGGTCCTCATCATAGAAAAATTGCGCATCATCTAACCGTGCTACCAAAACTTTTTCATTGCCGCTAACGACATTGCTAAGGTAGGTCGCATTCCCATTGCGGACTGCGATGAAGTGATTTAACAGCTTGCCAGTTTGATCATAAACCTCAAAGTAGCGTTGATTATCCTTCATTGAAGTGATGAGCACTTCTTTGGGAATACCCAGATACTTTTCATCAAATGAGCCTGCAAAAACAGTTGGATATTCAACGAGATTGGTAACTTCTTCTAGTAAACTTGGGTCCAATTTAATGGTCCAGTGATGTTTAGCCGCCAAGGCCTCAATCTGCTGCGTAATCAAATTTTTACGCTCATTTGCGTTTACCAAGACAAACTGATTCTTCAGTGCATCTTCATAATCGTCGGCCTTTGCTAGTACCACGGAATCACCTAAGAAGCGATGGCCTTCAGTCTTCCGACCAGCGACAACATCAAGAATTTTAACCGGCACCACTTCATTACCATAAAGTGACACCAGCCAGTGAATCGGCCGCACAAATTCAAATTCATGGCTATCCCAACGCATTTTAGTTGGGAAAGTCATTGCCTTCATGATCTCGCTCATTCCTAATAAGATATCACTGGTTTGGCGTCCCACTTGATGAACATGGACATAGGCATATTTGGTTCCCTTAAGGGTATCAAAATAAATGTCATCAGTCGTCATTCCTTGACCACGAGCAAATCCCTGAGCTGCCTTAGTCCAATTACCAGCATCATCTTTGGCGATACGTTCAGCTGGACCCTTTTTCACTTCATCAATATCAGCTTGCTTGTCGGCCAAAGCTTCAACTAAAACCGCTAACCGCCGCGGGGTTGAAAAGGTCTTGATGTTCTTAAAGCTAAGTGCGCTCGCTTTTAGGAACTTGCTAGTTCGGTCAGCTAATTGTTGCACACTCTTAGTGACCACGTGAGCTGGCATCTCTTCAGTACCAATTTCAAACAAATAATTTTTAGTCATGTTCTAGGCCTGCCTTCTTTTCTTCCGCACTCTTAAGTAACGGGAAGCCGCGCTTCTCACGTTCTTCCACAAACGCTACTGCAACCTCATGCGCCATCGTTCTGATACGTGCCAAGTAACCAGCACGCTCCGTTACCGAAACTGCCCCGCGAGCATCTAGCAAATTAAAGGTGTGGGAACACTTCAAAATATAGTCATATGCAGGATGGACAAGATGTTGACTTAATAACCGCTTAGCCGTTTTCTCATAAATATCAAAGAAAGATAAAAGTTGGGCTTGATCTGACATTTCAAAAGCATACTTAGAATGTTCATACTCAGGTTGCTTAAAGATGTCCCGATACAAGACCCCATTCCCCCATTCCAAGTCAAAGACTGAATTGACATCTTGAATATATGAAGCAAGTCGTTCAACCCCATAAGTGATTTCTGACATCGTCGGTTTCACGGCAAGTTCACCGACGGTTTGGAAGTAGGTAAACTGACTAACTTCCATGCCATCAAGCCAGACTTCCCAACCAACACCGGCACAACCCATCGAAGGGTTTTCCCAATTGTCTTCTACGAACCGGATATCATGTTCCAGCGGATTAATTCCTAAAATCTCTAAGGAATCTAAATAATATTGTTGAATATCCTTAGGTGCTGGCTTAATCACAACTTGAAATTGGTGGTGTTGGAACAAGCGGTTGGGATTATCACCATAACGACCATCAGCCGGACGTCTTGATGGCTCAACATAACAAGCAGCCCAAGGTTCAGGACCGACGGCGCGTAAAAAGGTATAAGGACTCATTGTTCCCGCACCCTTTTCGACATCATATGATGGCATAATCATGCAACCTTTAGAAGACCAAAACTGCTCTAGTTTGAAAATCATGCTCTGAATATTTAATTTTTTGGCGACCATTATTTCTTCCTCCTGCACGAGCCAATAAAAAAAGCCTATGCAAATAACTGCATAGGGACGAATAATCGCGGTTCCACCCTAATTCAGGAAGTATTCTTCCTGCACTTCATTAAAGCCATAACTAGGGGAGCCTTTTTCTAGATGCCCTCGCACTAACTGACACTCGCTGAACTAGTACTTTTTAATTCCCCATACTCATTAATCACTCATTATTTTAGCACATCAGTGACGAGATATGAACCTCGCCTCGCTAATCAACCTTGTAAAAGTCGTAGTTCATCAAGGAATTTCTTAGTTTTTAAATTTAAATCGACGGTTGCCAAATAAATGCGATCAATGGCGTGACGGGTCGTCTGTTTTAACCCTGGGCTAATGGCAACCTTACCTAAACGATTAGTGGGAATCAGCCCCATTGTTCTGAGCACTGCCGTTGCTTGCGGCGGTAAATGCATTCTACCTGAATCACTTGGTTGATGCTTAGGACACAAAATCCCCCCATACTTAATCGAGTAATCGAAGGGACCTTGGCGCTGCTGACAAAGGACGCAGTGTGACAATTCCGGTGCCACACCATAAGCTGCTAATAACTTTAGTTGCATAATTTGAGTAATAATTTCGGGATCAGTACCACGATCGAGTTGGGTCAAAGCCCAAATGGTCAAATCGTAGTAATTAGCTAGTGGCTGATACTCTAAAAACGCATGATCAACTAAGTCTAAAATATAAGACGCATAAGCATTGACCTGAATATCATGGTATAAATGATCCATTACGGCGACCTGCTTATATGTCCGTAAATTAGCGAGGCCATGACCGCTCGTAGCCAAAATGAAGCATCCGCGCGAGAAATTGGTGGCAGCACCAGCTAATTTGGATTTAGGGCGCAAAGCGCCTTTGACAATCAGCGAGACAATGCCGAGCTCTCGCGTCAACATTTTAGCTAATAAGTCTGCTTCTTGATAGTGCCGACTGCGAAAAATAATGCCGTGAACCTCTTTCAGTTCACGGGACATTATGACAATTCCTTTTGATCGTAACCAATTCTCTTCAAGAAAATTGGATCCGATCGCCAATTTCGTTGTACCTTAACCCACAATTTAAGATTGATTTTTTCACCTAGTAAAGCTTCAATTTGCTTACGCGCATTGATGCCAATCTGCTTCAGCATACTGGCACCTTTGCCTAAGACAATCCCCTTTTGGCCGGATTTTTCAACATAGATTGTTGCCGAGACTTGCAACTTCCCCTGTATCCGTTGATTCATCTGATCAACCGCAACTGCCGTTGCATGAGGAACTTCTTGATCCGTTAAGCGTAGAATTTGTTCCCGAATCAATTCTGCCACCACAAAATATTCTGGTCGATCCGTCACTTCATCACTGCCATAATACTGTGGTCCTTGAGGTAGGGTTGACTTAACCGCTGTTAATAAATCACTGATACCAATGCCCTTAGTTGCTGAAATGGGCAAAATTTCTTGTAGTTTAGCTTGCTGGCGATAATCATCAATCAATGGCAATAAATCGTCCGGCTTCACCTGGTCAACCTTATTAATGACCAAAAATACTGGCTTGTTAGCCGCCGCAATCTGTTCATAAATGTAACGATTACCATGTTGCAATTCGTCCGGCTCGATCATAAAGAGGATCAAATCAACATCCTTCAAACTGGCTAGACTAGCATGGTCCATGTAATCATCAAGTTTTGAACGGGGCTTAAAGATGCCTGGCGTATCAACAAAAATAATCTGACTATCTTCAGCAGTATAAATACCACTAATTTGATTACGAGTCGTTTGCGGTTTATAGGAAGTAATCGCGATTTTCTGTCCAACCAAGGTATTCATTAAGGTTGATTTCCCAACATTGGGGCGACCAATTAAAGCAACGAATCCAGATTTATAATTAGTTGTCATTATTTTCCTCGTCCTTCATCTAATTGTTCTGGATATAGTGGTAATCCGTAAGCTTCTAAAACTTTTCCCTGGATACCAAACATTTTCTTCGCATCAGCCGGTTCAATGTGATCATAACCATTCAAATGCAAGAAACCGTGAACAATGGTATAGCCAAATTCGCGCTCAAAGCCAGTGCCATATTCCACACTGTGACGTTTAATCACTTCGGGACACATGACTAAGTCGCCTAAATCTTCTTGGAAGTCAGCCTCTTCGATAAAAGCGGCTAAATAGTCATCATCACCATCTTCAATGGCAAACGAAATGACATCAGTTGGCCGGTTTTTCGACCGGTATTTCAGATTAATAGCCTGACTCTTGTCAGCGGGGACAAAACTAATGCTGAGGGTCTGCGAATTAGTCTTTTGAATTGCTTTTTTTGCTAGTATTAATAATTTTAAAATCCATTCTTGCCAATCTGACTTAGACGCGGTCAAAAATCCAACCTCATCTTGATAACTCACTTCAATTTGATCCATCAGTTAACTATTTTCCTCTTTTTTCATAAGCATTAATAATCTTTGCCACAACGGGGTGTCTGACAACATCACTGCTTGAGAAGTTAATGAACTTCACTTGCTCAATTTCTTTTAAAATAACTTGAGCGTCACTTAACCCGCTACGCTGCTTTCCGGGTAGATCAATCTGAGTAATATCCCCATTGATGACCATCTTAGAATTAAAGCCGAGCCGCGTTAGAAACATCTTCATCTGTGCATCGGTCGTATTTTGCGCTTCATCTAAAATAACGAAAGCTTCATCCAAGGTCCGACCACGCATGTAGGCCAATGGCGCAATTTCAATAATGCCACGCTCCATCAATCGATCCGTAGCATTAGTCCCCAAAATGGCATACAGCGAATCATAGATAGGCCGCAAATAAGGATCAACTTTTTCTTTCAAATCCCCTGGCAAAAAGCCAAGTGACTCGCCCGCTTCAACCGCTGGTCTAGTCAAAATAATCTTTGACACCTCACCCTTTTTAAAAGCAGCAATGGCACACACGACGGCTAGAAAAGTCTTACCTGTTCCCGCAGGGCCAATCCCAAAGACAACATCCGTTTTCTTAATGGCTTCAACATACCGCTTCTGCCCCATATTTTTGACTCTAATCGGGCGGCCTTTAGCATCCCGAATTAAAATATCTCGATAGAGGTCTTGGAAGTATTCAATCGTATTCTTGTCAGCCATTTTCATGGCACTAACCACGTCTGGGGCAGTGATGTTAACACCACTGCGCACTGCCGCCGCTAATGCATTTAATACCTGTAATGCCTTCTCTACCGCTTGCAAATCGCGGCCTGAAATGGTAATTTCACTCCCAGTGTCAACTAGCGTCAACTCATAACCAGCTGCCAGCAAATTAATATGTTCATCGTTCACACCGACTAATTGTTGCAACTGTTCTTGATCTTGGGGGACAAATGTTGTTGTAGCCAAATAAACCGTCACTCCTTCTTTTTCGTTAATTTAAATGCGATTGCACCAACTTAGCAACCATCTTCCCATCAGCTCGGCCCTTAACTTCTGGCATCAAGACTTTCATCACCTTGCCAAACTCAGACTTCTTGCTCGCTTTAGTTACCGTAATCGCTTTTTTAACTAGGTCAGTTAATTCTGATTCAGACAACTCTTGTGGCAAATAAGCTGAGACCAAGGCCAACTCTTGCGTACTTTGAGCCACTAAATCTGGGCGTTTACCATGTTTGAATTCGCTAATCGACTCTAAGCGTTGTTTCTTTTCGCGGCTCAATACGGTTAACTCCTCATCGGGAGTTAACTCACGTCCTAAGCGAATTTTCTCATTCATCAGGGCTGACTTAATCAACCGAATTGTATTCAGCCGAATCTGATCATGACTTTTCATGGCAGTTTTTAAGTCAGTCATGAGTTGTTGCATTAACATCTTAAATACTACTTCCTTTCAAATACCATTATCTTCCTCTAATTATAGCAAATGCGGGCAACAAAAAACACTCGTCCAAACTAGACGAGCGCTTTTTTATGACTAATAATGTCTACGCTTACGCGCAGCTTCAGACTTTAGTTTCCTGCGAACACTTGGTTTCTCGTAGAATTCGCGCTTACGATATTCTTGTAAAGTACCACTTCTTGAAACGGAACGCTTGAAACGACGAAGAGCATCATCAATAGACTCGTTTTCGTGAACGATTGTCTTAGCCATACATGATCCCCCCTTCCATTTCATGGCTTACGCCATACATTAACTAAATTATAGCAAACTATGAAACATGGTCAATACTCAATTAATTATTTCTCCAAAAAAATGTATAATTTAAGTAGAAAGAGGTGCTATGATGCCAGAAAATATGACGCCAAATCAACCAGAAGTCAATCTTATTATTATCTCTGATGCGGCTGGCGATACCGCTTATAAGAATGCGGTCGCAGCAGCTGCTCAATTTCCCGGAGCGAAAGTAAATTATCGCCGCTACCCGTTCGTGACGGACAAGACAAAACTCGCACAGACCTTAACTGAAATTGCGAAGTTTCCTCACCTTGTCATTTTATACAGCCTCGTCAGTGACCAAATGCAGCTACCGGTAATCCGCTTTGCACGAGAACAGCAAGCACCAAGTGTAGATGTTTTGTCACCTGTAGTCGAGGCAATCACTAAAGTGAGCGGCCTGCGGCCGGACGAAAAGGTCGGCGCACAACACCAGTTAAATCAAAAATACTTTGACCGGATTTCAGCTATGGAATTTGCCGTGATGTACGATGACGGGAAGGATCCTAAGGGCTTTATTGAAGCCGATGTGGTACTACTAGGTGTATCTAGAACTTCTAAGACGCCGCTATCACTATTTCTTGCTAACAAGAACCTGAAAGTTGCCAACTTACCATTGGTACCAGAGACCCACATTCCGAAAGAAATTTACCAAATCAATCCTAAAAAGATTATCGGACTGATGAACGACGCCTCCGTTTTAAATGAAATTCGGCGCCAGCGGATGATTGCTTATGGTCTAAATCCTGAGACAACCTATTCTAACATGGATTCGATTAATAAAGAACTGGCTTCGGCCCAGGCGCTTTACGATCAACTTGGCTGCTACGTGATCAATGTCGCCAAACGCTCTATCGAAGAAACGGCAGCACTCATCATGAACCATCTAGGATTAGATGACGAGTAATCTGCTTTAATATCAATATCAAAAAAGCCGTCATTTTATCCGTGACAGCTTTTTTCTTTTGGCTAAACTAATGTTTGTTCTTTAAAGCGGCCATAGACTTTAGCCACTTCGCTCACGCTCATAAAAGCATAACGATCGCAGTTATAAACGATGTTATGAATATCATATAAATCAGATCGGTCAATAATGGTAATCAGAATTTCCTTCTCACTGTGAGCATAAGCCCCTTCAGCATCATGAATAATCGTAATCCCGCGATGCATCGTATTTTGAATCCCAGCAATAATTTGCTTGGGATGGTCGGTGACAATCATGGCCTGCATCTTCTGGTGTCTAGTGTAGACACCATCAATCACTTGGCCATTAATAAAAATGGTTAAGGCCGTGTAAAGTGCCCGAGTCCAACCAAAGACAAAGCCGGCACAAACCACAATCACAAGATTAATTAAAATATTAATCTTGCCATAACTAGCACCCGTCTTAAGACGAATAACAATCCCGATAATATCGAGTCCACCAGTGGAAATCCCATTTTTTAGCGCAAAGCCAGTACCGACACCGTTGATTACCCCACCAAAAATAGCAGCTAGTAATGGATCCAAATGAACGTTCAAAGGTTGAACTATGTGCATCATGACCGCACCTAAGACCACCGCGACAATCGTGAAAAAGGTAAACTTATGACCTATTTTAAACCAACCTAACACAAAAATCGGAATATTCAGGACAAAATATAAAGTTGACGTCGATAATGGCGATGGAAAATAACGTAGGCTCAAGGAATGGATAACTTGAGCAAAACCAGTAATCCCAGACGAATACATCCGGCCAGGTTCCCAGAAAAAATTCAGGGCAACGGCAACCGCAATTGAATAGAAAAAGGCTGCTGATAATTTCGCCCAAAAATTATAACGGCGACTAAATTGATTTAAAAAGTTATCCATGACTGACGATACTCCCTAGCCCTTCCAAAGATTATGTCTAGTGTAGCAAAACTTCCCTGACTGACCAAGAGCTAATTTGATTTGGCTTGAAAAAGGGGCAAGTAATCGCTGTATCCTGCCACTGCTAATTCTGCTACGGGAATAAAGCGCAAACTCGCCGAATTAATACAATACCGCAAGCCGCCTTGGTCACTCGGGCCATCTGTAAAGACATGCCCTAGATGCGATTGTGCATCTGGCGATGTCACTTCAACGCGTTCCATGCCCCAACTCTGGTCACGTTTTTCACGTAATTTCGTGATTGGCTTGGTAAAAGCTGGCCAACCACAACCGGAATCGTATTTATCAAGACTTGAAAAAAGTGGCTCACCAGAAACCACATCAACATAAATACCTGGTTCAAAAAAGGCATCATACTTTCCTGTGAAGGCACGTTCAGTAGCGGCCTTTTGGGTCACTTGATAAGCAGTCTGATCTAATTGTGCTAAACGCCGTGCTTTTGCTGCTGGATTCATCACTTCTACCATCCTTTCTCAGTAGCTTAATTTTAACAAATAAACTGGTCGGAAGAAACTTTCCCCACCTAAAAAAATAGCCGTACGCTCCTTGCGTACGACTATTTCAATTAATAATTACTCCGCATCATCGGTCGTTGTAATTGCTAATTCGGCTAACTGCTTCGGTGCAACTGGTGATGGTGACTTCATCATCGGTTCACTCGCATTAGAGTTCTTAGGGAAGGCAGTCACATCGCGAATATTGTCTTGCCCAGCTAAAATCATCGCAAACCGGTCAAGGCCAATCGCGAGTCCAGCATGAGGTGGGAAGCCCAAGTCTAAGGCATCTAGCAAGAAGCCAAATTGCGCGTAGGCTTTCTCCTTGGTGAACCCTAAAGCCTTAAACATCTTAAGTTGAATATCTTTCTTATGGATACGGATGGAACCACCACCAATTTCATAGCCATTCAAGACAATATCGTAACTTCTTGCATGTGCCTTATGCGGCTCTGTTTCTAGCAGTTCAATCCCCTTGTCATCTGGCATGGTGAAGGGATGGTGCGCGGCAATCCAGCGCTTAGCGCCTTCATCATATTCAAACAATGGCCAATCAACCACCCATTCAAAGTGGTAGTCGTCTTTAGAAACCATATTCTGTTCCAGTGCACAACTCCGGCGCAAGTAGCCTAAACTATCACAGCAGACTTTCCATTGATCAGCCACGAACAACAATAATTCTCCACCTTTAAGCTCATAAGTCGTCTTTAAAGCAGCTGCTTCAGTTTCAGAAATAAAGTGAGCAATCGGACCAGAGAACTTGCCATCTTCAAACTTCATCCAAGCTAGGCCCTTGGCATGGAAACGTTTGATGTAGTCTTGCTTCGCTTCAATTTGCTTGCGAGAATAAGCCTTCGCACCACCAGGGATGGCAATGGCCTTCACAAAGCCACCTGCCGCAATCGCACCAGCAAAGACCTTAAACTTGCTGTCCTTAAAGACGTCATTCAAGTTCTTAATCTTCATATCAAACCGCATGTCAGGCTTGTCACTACCATAATCATTCATCGCGTCATCCCATGTAATTCTTGGGAGCGGCAATTTCAAATCAATCCCTTTAGTGTCATGCATAACTTTTTGCAATAACGCTTCGGTGTAATCTTGAACGCCTTGTTCATCAATAAAGGATGTTTCCATATCGATTTGCGTAAATTCAGGCTGCCGATCGCCGCGCAAGTCTTCATCCCGGAAACAGCGGGCAACTTGATAATACTTATCAAAGCCGGCCCCCATCAGCAATTGCTTAAAGAGTTGTGGGGATTGTGGTAAAGCGTAAAAACTACCTGGATGTTCCCGTGATGGAACTAAGTAGTCACGCGCACCTTCCGGCGTTGATTTACCAAGAATTGGCGTTTCGACGTTAATAAAACCAGCTTGATCGAAGTAGGCATGAGTCGCGGTTAAAATTTTAGAACGCAGCCATAACGCTTGTTGCAACTTCTTGCGGCGTAAATCTAAATAGCGGTACTTCCAGCGCGTTTGTTCAGTAGCTTGCAAATCATCCTTAACTTCAAATGGCAATGCTTTTGCCTTGTTTAAGACGGTGATTTGACTGACGTTAATCTCCACTTCACCAGTCTTCATATCGGGATTAACACTAGCCCGCTTAACGACCAAGCCCTTAATTTCAACGACATCTTCTGAGCCTAAAGCCCCTGCGGCTGAGAGTAAATCAGCGTTAGCATCTTGGGTGGCAACGACTTGAACAATTCCCGCGCGGTCACGTAAATCGATAAAAATCAAATTACCTAAATTGCGAACGCGTTGCACCCAACCAAACAGGATCACATTCTGATTGAGATAGTCAGCCGTAATATTGCCGCAATAATCAGTTCTTTTGTCTAACTTCATTGTCTCTAATTCTTTCTATTATAAATTCTCAAGCACAGTCTTCATATCAGTTAAAGCTTCGCGTTTCACAGCAATTTGCTGGCCATCACTAAGCCGTTTGAGCTGGACCACACCAGCGGCTAAATCACGTTCACCAATAGTGATGACGTAACGTGCTGCTAAACGATCAGCCTTTTTAAACTGAGCCTTCAATTTCTTTTGGTCCACATCAAACTGAACTTGGTAACCTTGCGTGCGTAGTGCCCGAGCTAAACTAATCGTTTCAAAAGCGGTGCCTTCGCCAATATTAGTCAAGAAGAAATCAATCCCCTTAGCCGCAAATAAAGCTGGGTTCTGCTCGCATAAGACAAGCATCAAGCGCTCTTCACCAATTCCAAACCCAATGGCCGGCGTAGCGGGGCCAGAGAATTCCTCAACCAAATGATTATAGCGGCCACCACCTAAGATAGTCGTCGGCGAAGCCCAGAGCTTTTCATCGGCTACCATAAATTCAAAGATGACGCCCGTATAATAATCAAGCCCGCGAACTAAATCATTGTCAATCACATAATCGACCTTTAAAGCCGTCAGCGTTTGGGTGATTTGCTCAAACTTGGCTTTAGATTCGTCATCAAGATAATCGATAATCTTCGGTGCAGCTGCCAAAAATTGCTTATCTTGATCTTCCTTGGAGTCAAGAATTCGTAACGGATTCGTCGTCAGTCGGCGCTGGCTATCAGCCGAGAGTTGCGCTTTAAGCGGCGTAAAGTAGCTAACTAAAGCATCATGATAAGCGCTGCGAACAGCCGCATTACCTAAAGAATTAAGGTGCAGTTCAAAGTGCTTAACCCCTAGTTCATGCAATAAATCATTGGCCATCACAATCGTTTCAACATCGGATAAATAACTATCTGAGCCAAAACTCTCGACCCCAATTTGGTGAAATTCACGCTGGCGCCCCGCTTGTGGGCGCTCATAGCGAAAAGTTGCAGCCAAATAATAAACATTAAACGGTTTAACATGATCCGGGCCATAAATCTTATCTTCAACGTAGGCACGCACCACACCAGCTGTCCCTTCTGGACGTAAAGCTATGTGTCGGCCACCCTTATCCTCGAAGTCATACATTTCTTTTTCAACGATATCGCTCGACTCACCACTAGAGCGCGAGAAAACCTCATAATTTTCAAAAATTGGCGTTCGAATTTCACCGTAACCAGCTCGTTTGAAGAACGAACGGGCAACACTTTCGACTTTTTCCCAATCTGATGAAGTTTCCGGTAAGATATCAACCGTTCCCTTTGGTTTTTGTACTCTCATCTAATCCACCCTTTTAGTATAAAAAAAGCGTCCTTGACAACTGTCAAGGGCGCTAATGCACGGTACCACCTTTTATTTGCTACGATTAACGCTCGCGACACGTATGATTACCTGTTAAAGTGGTCACAGACTTCCCATCCCTATACTCTCTCAGCACTTGAGTACTCTCTGTATCGATGCCAAAGCCTTCAATTCTTCGTTCTTGGTAATTGAGTTAAGGATATTATTTTCATTCGGGAAAGTCAACCATCTTTTAGGATTAATCGGCGTCTAACACTAAAGTAAACGGCCCATCATTAACCAACTGCACCTGCATATCAGCCCCAAAATGACCAGTAGCCACCTCAATCCCCGCTTGCATCAGCGTGTGATTAAAGAGCTGCCATAATGGCTTGGCTGTTTCTGGCCGCATCGCCTCAGTAAAGCTTGGCCGATTACCATGATTTATATTGGCCAGCAAGGTAAACTGACTCACGCTCAGCACCGCTCCAGCCACGGCTTTGATATTAAGGTTAGTTTTTCCCGCAGTATCTGCAAAAATACGTAGCTTAGCGACTTTTTGCGCTAGCTTGACCACGCTAGTTTGCTGATCACCTTCCTGTAAACCCACGAATAATAACAGTCCAGGGCCAATACTAGCCACCTGATGCTCAGCAATAGTTACGGCCGCTTGTTTGACACGTTGCACCACGACCCGCATTAATTAGCCGTCCGTTTCGTTTCATAGACGTCTGGTAAATCACGCAGTTTCGCTAACACATCATCCAATTGCGCAACATTGCTGACGGTTAAGGTCACATAAATGTGAGCGATGTTATCATCATTCACCTTACCGGAAATATTGGTGATGTTTTTAGTTAATGAATTTAACTTATTAATCACGTCACTTAATAAATTCGACCGGTTATAGCCAAACACCTCAATGTTGGCATTAAAACTCTGATGACTGCTTTCGTCCAAATTCTCCCAAGCAACTTCGATTAAGCGCCCTGGTTCATTAGCAGCTTGCACCATATTATGACAATCTTGCCGGTGAATCGTCACGCCGCGCCCTTTGGTGACATAACCCACAATCGGATCGCCCGGTACGGGATTGCAACACTTGGCGAGATGCTGCATTAAGTCGGAAACACCTTGAATGGTCACCCCATTTAGGTGAGGAACTTTCAGTACTGAACGATTCGCACTGTTATCGTCTTTTTTACTAGAAGTCTGGCCGGCACTAAGAATCTTTTCTTCGTACTCTTTTTGCTTTTTTTCTTCCTCTTCCTTACGTTGATCAGCCGTTAAACGGTTCACCACACCGATGGCAGACACATCTCCAAAGCCAACTGAGGCAAACATCTCATCTTTATTATGAAAATTAAAATGTTCAATAATGTCTTCAAGGTGGTCTTTATCCAAAAAGTCGTTCGCATTGAAATCCTGATCACGCAAAATTTGACTAATCTCTTGTTGTCCACGCTCAATAGCTTGATTACGATCCAGCCCTTTGAAATAACGCTTAATCTTATTACGAGCACGCGCGGTCTTCACCATATCAATCCAGTCGCGGCTCGGCTGAGCATTGCTCTGAGTGCTAATGCTGACCACATCACCATTTTTTAATTTGTAATCAAGTGGCACTAATTTATCATTAACATTAGCACCAACGGCATGGCTACCCACCTGTGTATGAATCGCAAAGGCAAAATCAAGGGTCACACTACCTTTGGGTAGCTCATACACCTCACCTTTAGGCGTAAAGACATAGACCCGATCGGAGAAGATTTCATTCTTCACACTCTTCATAAACTCATCGGCATCTTTAGTCTCATCCTTAAGCTCCAGGATTTCGCGTACCATATCAAGCCGATCACCCGAACTGTTTTTGGGCACGCTATTAAATTCACCACGCTTATAGGCCCAATGAGCTGCGACCCCATATTCAGCCACTTGGTGCATTTGTTCAGTTCGAATTTGAATTTCTAGGGGACGTCCACCAGGCCCGATAATTGTCGTATGGAGCGATTGGTAACCATTAGCCTTTGGTACCGCAATATAATCTTTAAAGCGGCCAGGCATTGGTTTCCACTTCGTATGAACTGCACCCAAGACGGCATAACAATCTTTCACTGAGTGCACAATCACCCGAACTGCCAATAAGTCATAAATCTCATCGAAGTCCTTATGCTTATTGACCATTTTCTTGTAAATGGAATAAATGTGCTTCGGGCGACCATAGACTTCATATTTAATGCTTAAAGCGTCTAGCGTCTTCTTTAAAAAAGTAATCGTTTCTGAGATATATTGCTCACGTTCGCTACGCTTGACATCCATCAAATTAACAATTCGATAATAAGCTTCCGGATTTAAATAATGGAAACTCATATCTTCTAGTTCCCATTTGACGGTCCCAATACCTAGTCGATCTGCGAGCGGCGCATAAATATCAATGGTTTCTGATGAAATACGCCGCTGTTTGTCAGGACGCAAATGCTGCAAGGTGTGCATGTTATGCAATCTGTCAGCCAGCTTCACCATAATGACCCGGAGATCTTTAGCCATAGCGATCAACATTTTACGGTGATTTTCAGCTAAAAATTCTTGATGAGACTTATATTGATATTTATTAAGTTTTGTCACCCCATCGACAATGAAGGCAACATCAGCCCCGAAGTTCGTTTTAATATCATCGTTAGTCACCGGAGTATCTTCGACTGTATCATGCAAAAAGCCAGCTGCGACCGTATCTGGATCTAGACCAAGGGTTGCCACCGTTCCGGCCACCTGAGTCGGATGCACAATGTAAGGCTGCCCAGAAGCACGCTTTTGACCAGCATGGGCTTTAGCGGCATATTGATAAGCTTTTTCAACAAAAGCAACTTGATCAGCCGTCATATACTTTTGACATGCTGCAATCACCTGATCATGCGTCATTTCAACATATTTTGACATCCGCTTGCCTCCTTTCAACTTGATCAGCTTTTTATTATTTTATTTTAACACTTTCACTTAGCTTTGCGAGTGATAATCAGACCTACCCAGCGTTTAGCCCGCAGGGTTAAATCAACCTGAAAGCCGTTATCTGTCAAGCTTGCCATCACTTTAGGGAGCTGTAAGTAATCAATCCCCGAGAAAATAACTCGGCCACCAGGCGCTAAATGTGATTGTAATTGCGAAATCAGCTGCAGTAAAATCTCGGCCAGAATATTAGCGACGATAATATCAAACTGACCACTGACATCAGCGAGCAAACTGGTATGTTGTAATTTTACATTAGTTAACCCATTCAATTGTAGATTAGTCGTAGCCGCATCCATCGCTTCACTTGAGATGTCTGTGCCGAGCACTTCGGCTGCTCCCAATTTGGCAGCAGCAATCGCCAAAATACCAGACCCAGTGCCCACATCAACGACCCGACAAGGCCGCACGAGACTTTGCTCTAATCCCATCATTGAAAGTTGCGTCGTTTCATGGTTGCCGGTTCCAAAAGCCAGACCCGGATCCATCTGCAACAGTTGTTGATCCGCAAAGGCTGGTTGATAGTCTTCCCACTCTGGAACAATGGCGAGATGCCGAGAAAACGCAATCGGATGGTAATACTGCTGCCAAACGGTATTCCAATCCTCATCTTGAACATACTGGCTAACCAAAGTGCCGCTGCCAGTGGCCAGACCATAGCCAGCTAATTCTACCAATTTTTGCTTTAAAGCCACTGCCAACTGGTCATAATCCGCCTCTTGGTCAAAATAAATAACCAAGCGCACGTCAGCTGGAATGTCAGTCAGCTGCTGCCAATCCACGACCGTTGAATCTTGTCTGTGACTAGCTTCTTCAAAGTCTCTGCGTCTAATAGCTTCAACACCCAAAGCACCCAGTTGGTCCTGACTATAGACGGTCAAGGCATCTTCGGACTCTTGACTGGTTTCAAGTGTAACTTTTAATAATTTCAATCATAATCTCCTTTTGTAAATCAGTGGGTAATGCTATCATGGATGCGGTGATAATATGTCAAAGAAGAAGAAAGCGCAACAACTCGCTAAAACATTAGTTGAAAAAATCTTAGATCAACATAAAATTAGCTACCGACAAGCTGAATTTCCAACCCACGAAGCACATGGTGTCGCTCAAATGGACACTTCTATTTTAGCCGACCAAGCTCACTTGGTCTACAAAACCCTCGTGTGCGATGGAAATAAAACGGGCCCAGTGGTCGGCGTGGTGCCCATTACGGCCCACTTATCGATGAAAAAATTAGCTAAAATGTCTGACAATAAAAAATGTGAGCTCTTACCACTTAAACAGCTAGCTGCAACTACTGGCTATGTTCACGGTGCGAATACTCCAATTGGAATTTATCATAGTCATAAATTACCAATTTATCTGGATAGCAGTATGGAAACTGAACCTGAAGTTGCTGTCTCTAGTGGCGTGGTTGGCCGTAGCATTTATTTAGCACCTGACGACTTAAAGACCATTTGTCATGGTAAATTCGGTGATTTATTAGAATAATTGATGTAAGTAAAAAACAGTAGCCAGTGCTACTGTTTTTTATTTTAAGCTCATTGTTAATCGACTTTACGCCATTTTTTATCTGTAACCATTCTGGCTGCTAATAACCCTAACGGTAAAGCCGTTACAATCAATAATGTCTGTGTCAGCCATAACGCGCCAACGGTTAGATTAGTCATCCCTAAGTTGAAGACGGCACGGTACATATACAATCCTGGTACCATAATAACGATTGCCGGTACGGTTAACGCAATCCGGGGATACCCCACCCGATCGCGTACGAAACTTGCAAGCAGTCCAGCAATTAACGCGCCAATAAAAGCTGCTAAGCCTCCTGGCAATAACATCAGCCCAACTAAACTTAAACGGACCGTATTCGCAATTGCACCAATCACCGCTGCCGTCGCCGCCATTTTGACACTGGAATTAAACATTAGTGAGAAGCCAAAGACCCCGCAGAAACTTGCCAATAAGCGGAAAAGCGTCAACAGCGGAAAGCTCAGATTGACCTTTGGAATTGCACCTGGACTTAAATGCAACATCATGGCGACTGCCCACCCGGTCATGGTCGCAACTACAATGACCAGAATGGCATATGCCAGTCGTTCCAGGCCGGAACGCATATCTAGTTTAGCCATATCCAGACCGGCCGTAATAAACGGAAAACCGGGAATTACGAAGAGCATCGCACCAATATAGCCGTATAGATGGCTCGGACGCACCCCAATCAGTTGATGGACCAAGACAAACACCAAATCATAGACTAAGCAGGCTACCGCAACCGCGATGGCAATCTTCGCCACTAAGGTAATTTTATGCTGGCTCAGTTGTGCCCGGACAAAATTACCGACCCCAGCACCAAAGAAAGCACAAAAAACTTCAGGAATTCCCCCGCCCAGCAGGAAAATAAAGCCTGCGCAGGCTAGACCAGCTGCTAAACCAGCAATTTTCGGAGAATAGATTGATTTCATCTGATCGATTTCATCTAATCGGCGGTGAATTTGGCCTAAAGTCCAGTGCCCATGCCCTTTTTTAAACTGCCGGATAAATTCTTCCAGCGCATTTAGTTTAGTCATATTGACCCCTGTCGTCGGTAGCGATAAGGCTTGTGAATAAGAAGCATTTTTAACATCGAAACAGGTGTATTCAATTGAAACCAGCCCAATATCGGCTGAACACGTAATCCCTAAGGTTCTAGCAACGCTGTCCATCGAATCGCGCACCCGCCAGGCCCCAGTCCCACAACTCAGTAGCATCAATCCAATCCGACCAACTAGTGATCCCTTCTCAACTAGGGTAACTTCCTTAGCTAGCGTATTCGCATCACTCTTAAAAAATTCCTTCCAATGGATGCGCATGTGATGCCGGTGTGATAACCGAGCACCTTGATACTCATTTTTTTGCTGTTCAGCCATCCGTAATAGTTCCTCCTACAATTAAATAACTATTTAATTGTAGCACAACCGCTTTTACGCAACCGTTACCAAATTCAAAGCAAGTTATAAAAAACAGGCACTTCCACTTTCGAAAGTCCCTGTTTTTTATTTTAATCGTGGTTCGGTAACTTGCTAACGATGTTGGTGATTTAAACCATTGGCAAAATGATCACCAATAACTTGTACAATTAAAATCAGAATAATCACTAGCAAGGTCGCAACTACCGTCACATCCGTGTTATAGCGATTATAACCATAGGAAATGGCAGTATTACCTAACCCACCAGCACCAATGGCACCAGCCATTGCGGTTAAACCAATCAAAGAAATAATGGTGACGGTTGAAATTCGAACGAGCTCGGCACGCGCCTCACGTAAATAAACGCTAAAAATTATGTCCCAAGTCGTGGCGCCTAGACTTTGGGCTGCTTCAATCTTGCCTTTGTCGACTGACTCTAGTGCAACCTCGACCTGGCGCGCATAGAACGGAAAAATGCCTAAAGTTAGTGGCACTAAGATAGCATTCAAGCCGATTTGAGTGTGCAAGATTAACATCGTCAAGGGTGAAATAAATGCCAGTAAGATAATAAATGGAATGGCTCGCAAAACTGAGACGACTTTATCAATCAAATTGAACCAATAGCGATTTTGGTTAATGCCACCAGGCTTCGTGACCACGAGTAAAACACCAAAGATAATCCCCAGAATACCGCCAAATAAGGCTGACCAAAAAGTCATGTATAAGGTCTGGACGAGGCTCGTCCCCCAACCGGTATCTCCAGTCCAACCAAGCTGTATCACATTAGGCAAATAATGATTTAGAAAACTAAGCATGATTAACCTCACTTTCAGGAACAAGCGTTGCAGTGACTCGATGGGCGGCTAGAAAAGCTAATGCCGCCTTTTGCTTAGCCGCATCACCTTTAAGTAGCACCATTAATGTCCCCACCGGTTGATCGCCCAATAATTCCACATTGCCATACAGCATTGAAGCCACCACACCAACTTCGCGGTAAAGATCAATAATGATGGAATGAGTCACATTACTCATGTTATAAACCAGTTGGTAAATCGCTTCATCTGGTGCTAGTTTAGCCAAATGAAGCTGATTTAATACCTTCATAGCAGCTAATGAACCACCCACAAATTGTTTCGTTAGTGATTGTTTCGGATGCAGATAAACGTCCGTTAACCGACCATGCTCAATTAACCGTCCATTTTTCATAACCGCAATCTTGGTCGCAATTGCCTTCACCGCTGCCATTTCATGGGTAATGAGAATAATTGTGAGCCCCAATTCACGGTTCAATTTTTGCAATAATTGCAAGATTTGTTGTGTTGTTTGAGGATCAAGCGCACTCGTGGCTTCATCGGAAATTAAGATATTCGGGTCATTAGCGAGTGCTCTCGCAATCGCCACTCGTTGCTGCTGCCCACCAGATAATTGGGCGGGATAAAAGTCAGCCTTATCCGCTAACTCCACTAGACTTAACAATTTGCGACTTTTGGCTTCAATCTCGTCTTCAGACAGCTTGGAGTGTTTCAACGCAAATGCAACATTTTCTAAGACAGAAGTCTCATTTAGTAGGTTAAAGCCTTGAAAAATCATACCAATCTTGCGCCGAGCTAGTTGCAAAGCACCGTGACTAATCACTTGCTCACCATCTTTAATCAGCTGTTGACCATTAACTTTGACACTACCAGCAGTAGGACGTTGCAGTAAATTAACCGTCCGCACCAGCGTCGATTTACCGGCACCGGAATAACCAACAATGCCGTAAACATCCCCTGATTCAACTTTGAGCGAAACATCATGCACCGCTTGCACAGTTTCTCCCTTTTGATTGAAATCAACGCTCACATTTGCGAGTTCAACTAGGCTCATACCTGCTTCCTTTCATCTAGCTTAGGTCTTTCGCTATGGTTATTTTAAATTAACATCCCAAGCTGATAGTTGTTTCTTGCCGTAAAACTTCTGATAAAGTCGCTTAGTTTGCGGCGTTTGGTAAGCCTTAACAACATCTTTATACAGCGTCTTATGTTGATCTTGGTGACGTGCCACAATGATGTTAATCCATTGTGCTGAATCTTTATTAATCGGTTCGACGTAGATTGTCTGTTTATCACCTAAACCAACTGGCCCAATGTAGTCGTTATTGACCACTGCGGCATCAACTGAGGTAATCAGTCGACCAGTCTGTTCAGCTGAAACTTCCTTCAGCTTCAAGTTCTTCTTATTAGTCGTAATATCCGCAATAGAAACAATCGTCTTACCCGGTTTCAAGCCAATTAAACCAGCGTTCTTGAGCACAAACAAAGCACGTGATTCGTTTGAGGCGTCATTGGGAATTGCAATCGTGGCACCTTTTGGTAAGGCGGATAAACTATGATATTTCTTGGAATAAAGCCGAATTGGCGCAATGTAAGTTTTGCCAATTGCGATTAAATTACCATGGTTAGCCTGATTCCAAGCCTTTAAAAAAGCATAATGCTGAAAAGCATTCAAATCAATATCACCTGAATTGAGCGCCTTGTTAGGTTGATTATAGTCTGTAAAGTTCTTGGTCTTTAACGTGATACCGTAACGTTTCTTAGCTGTTTTAGCAACACTTTGCCAAATGGTCTGTTCTTGTTTGGTCTCACCCACAACACCAATGGTGACCGTTTTACGAGGTGCCTGCTTTTTAGGACCAAAGCTAAACCAACCAATGGCAGCCACAGCAACCACCACGATACCAATTGTTCCCCACTTTTTAAGTGACCGATTTTTACGATTTGCCATATTCAATTCCTCCTAGAATATACAAAAAGCACCCGTCCTATTAAAGGACGAGTGCTCGCTTTACCACCTTTTATTCATCCACTGCTCACACAATGAATCTCAATAACTTCCAATTGAAAGTATGCAAGGATAACGGATGCAACTCCGCTAGCCGCTAACAAATCACGGCTAGCCATCATTCAAAGACCATATTCACCAAGGCTTGCTCGTTGTCTCTCACCGACCCAACAACTCTCTTTAAGAGTGCCACTTGATTACTCATCTTCTCAAGATGTTTCATATGATTATGCTATTAATCTATCATTTAGCTTTAAGAGTGTCAACCCCTTTTCCGCATGAAAGTCTTAAAGGTATAGTCATAATGATTGCTGGCATCGGCCTGATGTGCTTCTGAATGCACTAATTCAAATTGGTCATATGACAGCTCTGGCATGATGGTATCGGCTTGAAAAACACCGGAAACTTCAGTTTTTTCTAAACAATCAACTTGTCCTTTGAATTGTTCAAACACCGTAGCGCCGCCAATGACGCAAACCGTTTTGCCGCCGTAACTCGCAATCAGCTCCTCCAATTGTACCAAGGAATGCACCACTGTTAATTGCTGACTCGCCTCATCTCGGCCAAACGCCGGATCGCGGGTTAAGACAATATGTGGTCTACCCGGCAATAACCCCGGTAGCGAGGTAAAAGTGCGTCGTCCCATGACCATCGGATGACCCCAAGTGACCTGTTTAAAATGCCGTAAATCTGCTGGTAACTGCCAAGGAAGCTTACCTTGGTAACCAATCTGATGGGCATCATCCTCGGCCCAGACAAAAGTTAGCATACTTCCTCCTATTATTAGTTAGACTGCAACTGGTGCCTTGATTGGGGCATGATGTTGATAGCCAATCAGTTTAATGTCTGCTGCTTCAAAGTCAGCTAGAACGTGTTTGGCTGGATTTAACCAGAGCTGTGGTGCCTCAAAAGTTGACCGCGTTAACTGTTCTTGTACCTGTTCAAAGTGATTGCGATAAATATGGGCGTCACCTAACGTATGCACAAATTCGCCTACGCCTAATCCTGTTTCTCGGGCAACTAGGCTCAGCAATAAGGCATAACTGGCAATATTGAAAGGCACTCCTAAAAACATATCACCTGAGCGTTGATAGAGTTGCAAGCTGAGTTTGCCATCCACCACATAAAACTGAAATAAGACATGACATGGCGGCAACGCACTCGTTGGCACATCCTCTGGATTCCAGGCGGTGACAATGAGCCGGCGTGAATCAGGGCTGGTCTTAATCTGTTCAATCACGTTATGAATTTGATCAATAAAGCCACCACTCCGCTTCTGCCAGTGCCGCCATTGAGCACCGTAAACTTGTCCTAAATTACCATATTTGGCGGCAAAAGTGGCATCTGCCACAATGCGCTGCGTGAACTTGATTAACTCGTCATGATATTTGGCGGCAAAAGTGGCATCCTGCTGACTGCGCAGCCCAAAATCAGTCATGTCTGGTCCTTGATACTCGTCACTAGTCACCCAATTTTTAAAGGCCCATTCATCCCAAATATGGTTATGATGTTGCAGTAAAAAACGAATATTGGTATCACCGTGCAAAAACCATAAGAGCTCACTTTTAATCAGTCCAAACGGTACCTTTTTCGTCGTCAAAATCGGAAATCCTTGCGCCAAATCAAACCGCATTTGTGCGCCAAACAAGCTTCGGGTTCCCGTCCCCGTTCGATCAGACTTGTTATGTCCAGTCTGCATAATGTTGGTTAGCAATGCTAAATACGGAGTCTCAACTACCGCCATTTTCTACCTCCACTCTCTATTCACCTTCAATAAAATATTACTCTCAGTATACAGCGGTAAACTCCAATCGCCCAGTGCTAGTTAAGATAGCGCGCTGAGAAGCCGGCGTGAGCAAAACGCTTTCAGTATTCAATGCTATCATGTTAGAATAGTCGTATAGAAAAAGGAGGAACCAATATGACACAATCAGAAAAGAAATTCGAAAATGTTAAGGACCAAGTTGCTGGTAAAGCCAAAGAAGTTACCGGTAAAGTTACGAAAGATAAGAAATTAGAATCTGAAGGTAAGACCCAAGACTTGATTGGCAAAGCCAAGGACAAATTTGAAGATGCCAAAGAAGCAGCCAAGGGTGCGGTTGAAAGCATTAAGAAAATGGGCAAGTAAAACTGCCTCAAGCAAGAGCGTTTAGCAACGCTTTTTTTGTTTATCTGTTCTTTTAACTTAACATAATTTTTATTATGAATATATCATTTTTTGTTTGCACTCCCCTTGCAAACAAAAAAGCCTTCCGGCCGGAAGGCTTTTAGTTGGGACTAAAACATTGGACCAATCAACTGATTAACTAGGAAAAAACAAAAGACCGCCAAACTGGTAGCTCCCAAAACATCTGAAGGATAATGTGCTTTGAGACTCAGTCGGGAAATAATGACCATAATCCATAAAATAACCATTGCGAGTGAGTAATATAAGCCAAACTTGACGCTAAAGAGCCTTAGTAAAATTAACAGCAGTGTCGTTGCACTTAAGACATGACCACTGGGAAAACTATAACCCTCGTCGACCGTCAAATGAGCAAAGGGACGTTTACGCTTAACGGTTCGCTTTAAAATAACCCCAATCCCATCGGCCAAACCAATGGTTCCCAAAATCCAAAAGGCCGTATCAAAATAATTATTTTGTAGATAGTAACTGGCTAGTAATACCGTCCAAACCACGACGAGCTTAGGGTCATAGAGAAAGGCAACGACCTTCCAGCTAAAGCCACTCCGGTCGCGAATGAGTCGCTGGTGCAACCGATGATCGTAGAAATTAAAAGACTGTGAATACTTCACATTATAAATAAGAAGCAGCAAAACCGCTGCGGATACCACCACTAAAAGTTGACTCATCATGAAATTGTTAGCTCCAATAAAAAATGACATTTCACAGTTATTGTAGCAATAAAAACATTAATTATCAGCTTTTTACCTGTGATACTTGGTAAGACTACCGAGTAAAATGATTTAAATGATTGACGCTTTCCTGCCAGCATGTTATTCTTGCTGGCGTAAGGACGGAAGCTTACATTGAAATTCTAAATCGCTATTTAAAGTCACAAATTATTTTTCCGAACGACAGAGAAGACTATTTTTGTGACCTCAGAGTGGTTTAGTTTCAATGAAAACAACTAACGGACCTCGTGGACGCTTTTTTGATTTCATGAATTTAACGAGACTGACTCTGAGAGTCGGTCTTTTTAATTGTTCTTGAACACCAAAGGAGTTTTCCAAATGACAACCATCACCTTGCACCAGCTCACCTTTAGCTATGAGGAGCAAAGTCAACCATTATTTAAGCAACTCAACCTCCAATTCGATACCAGTTGGAGGCTGGCACTGGTGGGGCGTAATGGTGCTGGTAAAACCACTTTTCTACAGCTCTTAAATGGGCAGCTGCCCTATCACGGTCAAATTAACTTCGCCAGCAGTTGTCGTTATTTTCCGCAAACAGTTACAGACCCACACCAAACCGTCAGCGAGTTAATCGCCCAACAGGAGAAGGTTGAACCCTGGCAGGTGCAACGTGAACTCGACCTGCTGCAGATTAAGAAAGCCGTCTTGACACAACCCTTTGATACCCTATCCGGCGGCGAACAAACGAAAGTTTTATTGGCCTGCGCTTTTGCGGATGAAACGGCATTTCCGCTACTAGACGAGCCCACGAACCATTTAGATTTGGCAAGCCGGCAATTACTCGCCACTTATTTACGCCAGAAGCGCCAAGGCTATTTCGTCACGAGCCATGATCGGCACTTTTTGAATCAAGTTAGCAACCATGTTTGTGCGATTGAACGCCAGCAAATCATCCAATATCAGGGTAATGTTGCGGTTTACGAACGCGAAAAACAAGCGCGCGACCAGTTTGAACTGGCTAAAAATGAAACCTTAAAACATGAAATTACCCGCTTAAAAATTAGTAGCCGCGAAAAACGTGACTGGTCATACAACCGTGAAAAGGATAAATTCGGTGATCAGCACAATAAAGGGACTGGTTCTCCCAACCGGGGCTTTATTGGTGCTCGCGCCGCCCGCGTCATGAAGAAAGCCAAGAATGTGCAAACCCGCATGGACAATCAAATTGCTGCCAAGTCACAATTACTCAAGAATATCGAAACCATTGATCCTTTAACGCTAAATTATCAACCCGATTATCATCGCACCCTCTTTACCCTGCAAGAAGTTACGCTAAGTTATGGCACCACGCCACTTTTTACCCCCGTCACGTTAACCGTGAAACGCGGCGACCGCATTGCGATTTTGGGTCCAAATGGGATGGGTAAATCATCGCTGCTCCTGGCGATGCAGCAACGTTTCCGTGGCAAAATAACGGGACTGATTTCGTCACCTCAGCAGCTCGCAACGAGTATTATTCAGCAAAAAGAGCGATATCATGCCGGCACAATTCCAGATTTTATTGAACAGCATCAGCTCAACCAAAATGATTTCCTCAATAATCTGCATAAACTCGGGGTCGAACGGAAGCAATTCGATGAGCCGATTGCAAACTTAAGCCTAGGACAGCAGAAAAAGATTCAGCTAGCGGCATCACTGGCAACACCGGCCGCCTGCTACTTATGGGATGATCCCCTGAACTATTTAGATGTCTTCAACCAAGAACAGCTAGAAACCATGCTCGCCGCGTCTAACGCCACAATGATTTTCGTCGAACATGACCAAGCCTTCATTGACCACGTGGCTACTAAGACTTATCAGTTGAAAACAAGCAGCCGGAATTAAAAATTAAGTGATTTCAAATATTAAAATAGTCGCTAGCCAAGTTGGCATTTTTATCCAACTTCTCAAAATTTATTGTCCTAGCAAACAAGGGCCACAAGCATGCTAACAACCATGCTTTTTACTTCCATAAATAAAAAAGAATCAGTGTCGCGGCCGACGGTAGTTCTTTTGTGATACCTTTAATATCGTTGCATAATCGGTACGTTGATAACTATTTGTTAAGCAGCTTTGATACTTAGAACGTACCGATAAAAATAATCAAATACAAAAAGAGGCTAAACCGAAATATAAATTGGTCTCTTTTTATTTTGCCAAGTTGTTTTATCACTTATTTAAGGTATAATAGAACACGTTATGGAGAGTTGGCAGAGTGGTAATGCACCGGACTCGAAATCCGGCGAACCAAGTTTTGCTTGGCGCGCAGGTTCAAATCCTGTACTCTCCTTATATAGTTTCAGAATGCTGATATATCAGTGATTTAAGCGATACATGTGGTATTTTCTACCGAAAAGCTACCGAATAGAACAAAAATGCTACTCGAAATATCGCGTTGGCAAAACAATGCCTTGCTTGTTAGAATCGAAAATCTCCCCAGCAAAGGAGCGTGAATCAATTATGGACAAGTTTCACAGAGCGTTTGGCGTATATGGCGTTGTGCATGAAGAAGCCAAAGGTCTAGTAGTCATCAAGAAAAATGGTGGTCCCTACACCAATCGTTTTGATCTTCCAGGTGGTAGTCTCGAAGATGGTGAAGCACTAAACATTGCCATCAAACGCGAGATAAAAGAAGAAACTGGCCTAGCCGTCTTATCTTACCATCAACTCGGCATCACGAGTTTTAAATATCCTTGGGATTATTTGAATTTTCACCTTAATCAGCACATTGCTGTCTTCTATGATATCCAAAAATTAGCAGGCGTACTCGAACAAGTTGCACCCCAATTTGAAGGTCAAGACTCACTGGGTGCAGTATTTGTACCACTGCGTCAGCTTAATCTGAATAATGCTTCACCGCCTGTACTTAAAGCCAAAGAATACTTGTTAAACGATCGACAATTCAGCGATGCAGATACAACTTTTGATAAATGGGACGTACTTGACAAGCCAGTATTTTAGGCTAACCATTCTGCTGACAATGATTAGCGTTATAATTGACCAGACCTGCACATCAGATCTGGTCATTTTGTATTCATTAGA
This sequence comes from Lactobacillus sp. UBA5804, assembly GCA_002418055.1. Lineage (GTDB taxonomy): Bacteria > Bacillota > Bacilli > Lactobacillales > Lactobacillaceae > Lactobacillus. Next base: position 114,640 of record DIDI01000037.1, read on the forward strand.
AAGACAGGCGAATTCTTGAATCGAAGCCATTCATTAATTACTACCATTATCAATGGTATCATCATCGGTAGTTATGCCGGATTAGTCATCAGCCTCTTCCGCTTCCTCATTCAAAATAGTATTTTAGGCTGGAAAAGCCTCTATCACAGCACCCACCTGCATCCCTTCATCCTGCTATTCATCATGGTCATTCTCATCATGATTACCCTGTTAGTCAGTATGTTAGTCAAACAAGAACCTCATATTATGGGATCCGGTATTCCAGAAGTTAAGCTCCAATTGTCTCAAAGACTACAGTTAAACCCAGTAGCTATTTTATGGCGTAAATTCATGACTGGTGTCTTAATGATTGGAACCGGTAGCTTTCTAGGCCGTGAAGGGCCTTCAGTTCAGTTAGGTGCCGCAGTTGGCCAAATTTATGCTGAACGACGCCAGCTCGATCAGCCAGCTTGGCAGCAAATGGTGGTTGCCGGTGCGGCGGCTGGTTTAGCCGCGGCTTTTAATGCGCCCCTAGCAGCAACGATGTTTGTGTTGGAAGAACTGACCCACCGCTTCTCTAGAAGCTATTTATTGGTTGCCTTGAGTAGTGCCATTACAGCAGATATCGTGACCACTTATTTCTTCGGACTAAAGCCCGTTCTACAAATTCATTATACGAAAAGCTTACCATTGAAATACTATGGCTTGCTAGTATTGCTGGGACTAATCGCGGGACTTCTAGGTTATGGTTACCAATTTCTCACCCTACATGTAGGGAGTTGGTTTGGCTTTTTCACACGGCACCACTTGAAACGACCATACCACACCCTCATCATGCTCGTGTTTACTGTTGGAATTGGGCTAACTGCACCTTATCTGTTGGGTGGTAGTAGTGACCTCATTCAACAACTTTCCAAAATGTCATGGGGCTTTAACCTATTGTTACTCATTTTTATGATTCGCTTATGTGGATCGACCATTTCTTTCGGATCAGGTGCCCCTGGTGGTATCTTCCTGCCTATTCTGACTTTAGGAGCAGTACTTGGTGCAATTGTTGCCAATAGCTTTATCCAGTTAGGCTGGTTACCAGCGGCTTTTTTGCCAAATTTCATCATTTTTACCATGGCAGGCTATTTCGCTGGCATCAGTCAGGCGCCGTTAACCGCAATTATGTTAATTACCGAGATGGTTGGCTCACTCGTACATCTCCTACCGCTCGCACTCGTTTCACTAACAGCATACCTGATTGTCAATCTTTGCCATGGTGCCCCAATCTATGACGCCTTAGCCGACCAATTGCAGCACAAAACGCGAAGCTAAAAACATCAACATCAACAAAAAAACTATCTCATTTGAGGTAGTTTTTTTTATACAAGCAATTTAGTGCAGGCCACACATCGCTAAAATTCCTGATAGAAGCTGACCAAATTGAGCCGAGCCGTATCGGTAAAGCCACACTTTTTATAAAAATTCCGAGTGGCTACGGTATCATCCGTGAGCAACACCTTTTGCCGAACATTCTGATGTCTGATCAGCACTTGCGCCATTAACTGCCTGCCAATTCCCTTACCCTGGTAAGGAGGGGCAACCAAGATATCTTGTACATATAAAATGGTCTGATTGTCACCGACCGTTCTAACCAACCCCACCAACCGATTGTTGTCTCAAGCACTAATAACATCTAGTGAATGATGGATGGCTTGTTGTAAGCTGTCTGGAGATGCTGTATAAGCATACCAACCGACAGCTTGATACAGATTGATTAAATCCGCTGATCGAATATCTGCTTGTATTTTAAACTTAATTAGCATCATTATTCCTCTCTAATTTCCGAACAAATTAGAGTTTAAAACGTAATTTTTCCACACCTAGCCTCATTAATACTAAATAGTGCATAGTAGCACTGCCACTCTTAATCTAATCATCGAGCGCATTGAGCGCTAATAGGAATGGGAGCCGCTGCAGAAATTTGGCTGTTACGCGATACTCTGACAGTAATGGTGGCTTAGTTCCTGTTAGTTTTTTAGATACATAGCCAGCCGCAATCAAGGCGTCTAATGACCGTACTAGCATAATACTAGTAATCCCGGGTAATTGCTTTTTTAACTGGTTAAAACCAATCTTATCATGCTTTGCAATCACCCAAGCAGTATTAAGTCGCCACTTACCTGATAGCGTATCTAACATCTTTGAAATGCTACATGACCATTCATTGGTTGTTTGCATGGCAATCTCCCTCCCCAGTTACAAAATTGTGCCTACTAGTTAAGCATCAGCGCTTTTAATATACTGATTTTACTTGATAGAAAAGAGGAACACAATTGGATTTTTTAAAACAACTCGACATGCGAACATCAATGCGCCATTTTGTGATTGAACGTCAGATTAGCGATCACACACTTTTGGAAATTTTAACTCACGCGGCTAACGCACCCTCTAACAACAATGCCCAACCTTGGAAAGTCGTTGCGATTAAATCCCGACCAATCATCGCACAACTTAAACGCCTCGCGTTTAACCAAGATCAAGTGGCACAGGCAGCGGCTGTCTTGTTAATTTTAGGTGATCGCAAGCATTATCAGACAGATCCACTCATCCACATGCCCGTGAAAGCGCTGAAACCTTTACCACCATTATTCATTGATAATCACACAAAAAGCACTTGACGATACGAAACATCGAGTGCTCTTATATATAATGAAATGCGTCGCTATCGCTCTTCAGCTTTCTGCTGGCGCCTTTTTAGCGCGTCATTAATCATCCTAACTTGTACTTTGTTAGTGACAAGTAGCATCCCCCAAACAATTAAATAAATCATGAGATAGCTGCCAATAAATTCCAACCAGTAAGTTGGGCTGTGCCAAATCACCCAGGCATTAAAGACCATCGCCCCCAGCACAAGCGAGAACGTGAGTATCATATGGATGAGGACTAAAGCCCAGAATGGCGCCCATTCAGCCCGAAATAAGAATGACAATAACCCAATCAGTCCACTCATCACCATAATTGTTGCAACGTTCATTGCGGTTGGGGCTCCTGATGGCAACAAGAATAGTAGGAAAAATAGATAAATCGTTGAGCCGTGTTGCAACCCATTTAAAAAATATTGAAAAATTCGTCTTATTTGTCCCATTTTTCGTTCACCTCGATAATCCTAACCTTTGTTCAAGCGCACCTAAATACTTTCGACTCACACTAGTCTTAACTCCATTGGTTAAAATTGCAGTCATATTGCCAGAGAAACTATTTTCTAATGATTTCAACTGATTCAAATTAATCGCCGCATGTTTGGAAATTTGAATAAAATCAGGTTGCTTAAGCTTCCTCAGTAACGCATTCAAACGTCCCTTCGTGGTAAGCTCACGGCGCAATGTCGTAATGAGCAAGTCGGTATTTGAGACATCAATCAAAATAATCTCTTTAACTTTAATGAGTTGCACCTGGCCATCACTGCGGACTGGTAAGATGTCCGATGGTAAGGCTTGATAACGTGCTAAATAGTCGATGAGCTGCCTGACTGCTGGTGTCTCGCTCTGAGCGGCCAGCGTAATCTCAATTTGATCTGGTGGCAGATTGGGGTCTGCTTTAAAATGGATGTTCAATCACCTGCGCCCCCTTCGTCAGCATCATTCATTTTTGTAGGCAAACTGATGCTGCCTTTGCTGGATTAATTCTCCCATAAAAAGCAGTAAGACGCCAGCCAGCATTATCAGGATGATGATTTGTAGCGTCGTAGTCGTACTCAGCAACTGCCCCCAATCTAGGCGTACACCCATCAAACGTTCAAAGTGCTGCCGTGCTGCCTCAACGGGAAAGGCTTGGGCCAGTTGCTGATCCATCATCACCTGCCGATAAAGTGAGGCAAGATAAGCACCGGGCGTCAGTTTAATCAGTGTTTGCGCAAAAGTTGGTAAAGCACCAATGGGGATGTAAGTTCCCACCAAAAAACCGGTAGCGGTACCCACAATGGTGCCAATAGTCCCTAAAGTATCAATTCGATGGACAAATTCGACAATTAGCATGTTACCCGTGACAGATAAAAGCGCGCCTAAGGCGGCAATACCCAAGATGACAATCAGCTTTGAAGAATCTAAATGGAGCTGATCACTCATCCCAAAGTAGCTCACCATGATGGCAAACATAATCACTTGCATCAGGAAGCCAATCAGACTCGCACTAAGCAGATAACTGACTTTAATTTCAAACCGAGATAAATCGGTGAGCATAAAGTCCTTAATGACTTGCTGCTCACGGTCCTTGGCTAATTGCCCTAAGGCAGTCAATGTGGTTGTAATTCCTGTCACTGATAAGGTACCACCAATCAACCAAAGGTCCAGTAACTGGCGTGAATGTGGCACTGCAGCCCAACTATCCAGCATACTTTTTTTCAAGAAAATCACATATAAAACCAGACTGATCATCGCACCAAGAAGTGAAAAAAAGACCCCTGCTTTATTTTTAAAATAGAGTAACAAATTTCGACGACATAAAGCCAGCATCTTAACGCAGCTCCCTTCCGGTTAAATTCAAAAAAGCATCATTCATACTGCCTGGACTATATTCAAATGTGGTCAACCATGGGCTGCATTGCGTTAAGAGCTTAATCGCGCTTGCCGCCTCAGCCGGCCAACAAATAATTCCCGTTGGCGTTTCTTGATAATTCAGCTCAGCCGGTAAATGTGCGAGCAATTTCTGCGGGTGATCCGTCATCAGAGCAAGTCGATTCTTGGAATAACGCTGCTTGATTACAGTCGCCGTATCATTCGCGATGACCTGCCCATGGTCAATAATATAAACATTATCGGCATGATCCGCCTCTTCCAAATAATGCGTGGTCAGGATAATCGTTAATTGTTGTGTTTTTAACAGTGACTTAAGTAGCTTCCAAATAGCCTTGCGCGTTTGAATATCTAAGCCTGTCGTAGGTTCATCTAAGAATAAGATATCGGGTTGATTGAGTAGCGCCCGTGCAATATCCACGCGGCGCCGTTGCCCACCCGACAACTTGCCGTATAACTGGCTAACAAAACTGGTTAAGCCAGTCGCTGCCACCACTTGATCGACGCGCTCTTTTGATAACTGTTTATAGAGTCCAGAGCGCGTGACTAGATTCTGTTTCACCGTTAAGCGCGCATCTAAGATACTCTCTTGAAAAACCATACTCAGCTTAGCACCGGGTGTGCGCACAATTTGACCTGAACTAGGGGTAATGAGCCCGGTTAACATTGACATCGTTGTGGTCTTCCCCGCACCATTCGGACCCAGTAGCGCCGTGAGACTCCCCTTTGCAATCTCTAAATTTACATGGTTGACGGCCACCTGATGGCGGTAAATTTTAGTCAATTCTTGTGTTTCAATTATCATCATGTCATCTCCTTATAGCCAATAGTTTAGCAATAATCTGACCGTTTGTATGACATTCAGTGCCTAGTGGTGCTGCGAGCGAGCCAAGTGGTTAAGAGGCTCTGGTTAAATGAAAAAATACAATACGTAGAAATCTTTTGACGTTTTAATCTATTTTCATATGGTATAAAATAGAAACATTAACAATAGATAGCTGATTGAAGTGATGATAATTCATTTTAAAAGGCTTATTTCTTCCTTACAGAAAGCCATTGAAATTGAAATTTGCCTATAAAACCTACGAACTAATTATTGGTGTCCTTGCCCTATTATCAATTGTGTTAACTATTTTTGACTTTTCAGGTGTCATTAATCTAGTTAAGTATCCTTATAACATTGCCGATAACGGCATTTGGGTTATTTTCACATTCGACTATTTCATGCGCTTGATTACTGCGCGAAATAAGAAAGCTTTCTTTAAACATAATATTTTTGATTTATTGGCAATTTTACCCTTTAATTCGCTATTTGACTTTTTCAGATTTTCTAGACTATTTCGAGCCTTTAGACTACTAAAATTATTTAAATTCGTTCGTTTAATTGGCTTTATTGGTAAAGCTCAAAATAAGTTAAAAAAGTTTTCAAAAATCAACGGCTTTATTTATCTAGTCTGGATCTGCCTAGCTATTCTGCTCATTTCAGCGACCCTCTATTCAATTGCTGAAAATGTCCCGTGGGGAGAGGCTCTTTGGTGGGCAATTGTCACTTCAACAACAGTTGGTTATGGCGACATTTCGCCTCATACTTTCGTAGGGAAATTCGCAGCAGTCATGTTGATGCTAGTCGGAATTGGGTTTATTGATATCTTAACGAGCACCATTACGAGCTACTTTTCTCAAGAAGATACCTCACACTTTGACCAGTTATATGCTGAAATCAAGCAGCTACAAGCCCTTACTAAACTCGAACAAGCTCAAGAAGCACAACAAAAATAAGCTAGCACACATCAAAGAGGTCACTAATTGAAGCTTAACTCCTTAACAGCATTTTCGATTTAATTTCTATTTTAGATAAGGACACTATGAAGAAAAAAATTGCATTACTACTCTATATTTCAGTTGCGTTACTACTCACTGCTTGTGGTCAACAATCACATTCAACTGCTGCCACCAGACAACACAACTTGCGTACAAGCCAGTCTATTCAACTCAGAAAGGCAGCTAGGTTAAAACACCTAAAGCGAATAACACATGAGCATCAACTCGCAGCTCAAAAGCGTGCTAGAGCTAAAAAATTAGCACACAAGCAACTGCAAGCGGCAGCGTCCCAAGCACGTACTGCTTCACAGCAAGCTGCTAATAATTCCCAGCAAAGTAACCAGCAGACAAACAACACGACGCAACAAAGTAACCAGTCAACGAATAACACTAATAATACTGGAGAAGTCAGTGAGCAACAGCAAGGTACAATCAATCGTGCCCGTGGCTATGATCCTAACGGTGCCCCAGTGCTTCCGGGTCAAGATCATGCCGCAGGTGATAAGCCTGATGGTACTCCGGATGATTGGGTACAAGGACAAATTGATTGGTGCAAACAACATGGCATCAAACCCTAACGCACACTTTTTATCCTCAATCATCGTGTCATCTCCCTATAGGCAATAGTTTAGCAATAATCTGACCGTTTGCATGATATTCAGCACCTAGTGATAACATAAGTGATCAATTGAGGGCTTCCAAAATATGATTCTGCTAATTCATACATCAGCGATCACTACCATAAAAATACTTTCAGGTACAACATAATAGCTTCATTTCCGCCTCTGACTAATATCTTGGCACCTTCTCCCCGTCTTTAAACTCAGGCGTTTTGGTAAAAATTTTTCTGATAATAAAAGCAGCTCACCAAATGATGAGCTGCTTATTTATTCACGAACTTCATAGCGAGGATGTTGCCCCTTGATAACGGCAAGGACATCATCTAACCCCATTTCTACTGTATTCTTCATCGCCGTATGCGTATAAAATGCACAATGCGGGGTAATGAGTACATTAGGCATCGCTTGGGGCGTGAGATAATCTGCAGGAAGCTCTTCAGCTTTAGCTTAGCGCCCAGCAATCCAATAGCCCAGCAGTAATAAGATAAATCCGCCCAGATAACTTAACCCAAAATAGGCAATTCCTTCCCGCATTCGATGGTCATTGAATAGTCCCACAAGTTCTGAATTCAAAGTCGAAAAAGTGGTAAAGCCGCCAACAATCCCAGTACCTAAAAAGAGCCACCATTGGGTCGATAATTGCATCCCAAATAACCATCCCAAACCAAAAGCACCAACGAGATTAATAATAAGTGTCGCCAATGGCCAGTTGACGCCAAATTTAGCTTTAATTAGGTTCGTGAGCTCAAAGCGTAATAATGATCCGATAGCTGCACCGGTACCGATGAGATAAATCATGCCATCACTTCCTGACTAAATCGCTTCCCAGTCTTGGTTCCAAACCAGTAGCCACAAAAACTCAATGCTAAACCACCAAAGACACTAAGTAACAGGTAAAAAATTAAATAGGTATTTTGGTGTGCTAAAGCTAGCTTTAGCAGATCCAAATTAAAAGTTGAAAAAGTGGTAAAGGAGCCGACGAGACCCATTCCTAAGCCAATCGTGAACCAACCAGAAACTTTTTTATACGCTAAGAAAAAATACGTTAGAAAAGCCAAGCTAAAACAACCAATCAGATTTACCATAATGGTGCCGTTAAATTGAAACCAGACACCGAAAAAATAACGTAAGATACCGCCCCAAAAGCCAAAAAACATGACACTTAATGCATAACGCCAATTAGTCATTAATTTTATCTCCTACCTCACTTGCTAACAAAAGCTTTAACCATAACGGACAAATTAAAGTCGTTAGCATAATCACTAAAATAATCGCCGCAGGAAATCATCGCCACTCCTATCAGATTGGCATCGTGACGGCTAACTTTCATTAGTCTAGCACTTAAACCGCACCCAATCCACTTGCTAGCGGGGATTGGAAGCATCACTACTGGCAAATTCAGGCATTTAGCAAGCTGCGCACACAATAAGGTTGCCGCCAAGATAAGTGTTAGTGCTCCCATGATTCAAACTGCCCACTTCTTTCTACTAAGAGTGTTATCATAGCACTTTATAATTAACAATCACAAATTTTCCCCGCTACTCTGATTAGGGACAACAAAAAAGCCAGGCCATTTGTGGCCTGACTTTCTTATTGTTGAGATTAACTTAAGCGTCAATTTCGTCAACATCGATAATAACAACAGTACCATTTTTGCCAGTCTTGTTACGTTGCTCTTCAGTTAATTTAGCGTCTTCAGAAATATGAGGCGTACCGATAACTCTAACGGCAGTATGGCTAGGAACATCAGCAACAACAGCAGCAACCTTGCTACCAGCCTTGATGTTGTTAAAAGCATGAGCATGAGTTACTTCAACGTAAACCAAATGGTTTTCGTCCAGAACGTTCAAAGATTCCTTTGGACCAATTTGTGGGTTACCATCGCGGTCGACCGTTGAAATGTAAGCAACCTTATCATTGAAAAACTTTTGTTGTTCTGCAGTTAGCGTCTTGCCTTCTAATTTCTTCATACTTGAAAATTCCTCTCACTTCTTTAAAAATATCAACCATCAACTAACTTGATGACTTTTACTACAATAAAGTCTACTCAATTTGAAGGCATTTGTAAATTATTGTGCCTTAAAATTTTGGATTTTTGATTTTATTTTATAGTGTTATGTAATTCTTTCAAACCCACTAGGCATAGATGATTCAACTGGCTATTTCAAAAATAAAATAGGGTTCTTAGTGTTATTCAATGAATCCAACCATGAGTCCCCCCGCTTCAGCATAGAAGCTGCAAATTGCTCTCATCGGCCGAATGGTCACCTTGGCCGCAGGGAATTCATCCGTTAGCGCGCCCTGCAATAATTCCGCATCTTGCAAGTTATGACAATGATCGATAATGACCTCGCCGCCTTGATAGCCCAACGCTAGCATCTGGTGCTTCAATTCGCGTAGTGCCCGCTTCATACCATGGACCTTGCTAAGCAGTTCGAACTTCCCTTCCCTATTAGCAGTCCCCACAATATTGATTCTCAAAACGCCAGCGACTTTTGCGACCGCTTTTGAAATACGGCCATTTAAGGCAAGGTTTCTAAGAGATTGTAAAACAAAAACCAGATGTGTACGGGTACGCATTTCAGCAATTTTGGCTTCAAGCACGCCCCAATTAACCCCAGCTGCTAATAACGCCTGAATACCGTGCAAGACAATAGAAGGTTCTGGACCAGCAGAGCGAGAATCAACCACAATTACCTTAGCTCCAGGGTGCGCTTCTTCATACATCACCTTGGCCTGATAGGCCGAAGAATAAGACCCTGACAAGGCACTTGTCATTGTCACGATCACTGCCCGTTTACTACCAGCTAAAGTATCAAGCCAGTCTTGAATACTTGGGCATGAGCTGCGTCCAGCTACCGTTGTCTGTTTCATAGCGGTCATGAAGGCTGACATATCCATATTCCCATCATCACGAAATGATTGATTGCCAAAGGAAAGCGTCAAGGGCGCTACCGCAATCCCTTGCGCCTGGTCGACCACCTCATTAGCGCCAGCATCTAAAACTAAACGAACTTCATCCACTCGTCTCACTCCTCTATCCATTTTATGTCATTATTATAACGTAAAGCGCTTTAGCTGTCGAAAGACTTTTACTAAAAATTAAGAGGTAAACCGCTTTCATCTGTTTACACATTCACAAAGTTAGGCTAAAATTCTAGTTGTAATGAAGGAGCAAATTGCTCTAGGTGACAATCAAGTCTACTTAATAGTTTGGTTGTCATAATTTTTGAGGAGGCTTTTTGATGTTAAAACCAGTTATTGAAAACGTTCATGCAAGAGAAATCTTTGACTCACGCGGTAACCCAACCGTTGAAGCAGAAGTTACACTTTCAAATGGCTTAATGGCTCGTGCTGAAGTTCCATCAGGTGCTTCAACTGGTGAAAATGAAGCAGTTGAATTACGTGATGGCGATGCACGTCTCGGCGGCAAGGGCGTTTCAAAGGCTGTTAACAACGTTAACACTGAAATTGCTAAGACTTTGAAGGGAATGGACCCATTCAACCAATCTTTGATTGACCAAACCATGATTGACTTAGACGGCACCCCTAACAAGGCTCGTTTAGGCGCTAACGCTATTTTAGGTGTTTCAATGGCAGTTGCTGATGTTGCTGCTAAAGCAACCCATCAACCACTGTACCGTTACCTTGGCGGTACTGATTTGGAAATGCCACAAACATTCCATAATGTTATCAACGGTGGTGAACATGCTGACAACGGAATTGACATTCAAGAATTCATGATCACCCCAGTCAGCAAGACTTCATTCCGTGATGGTTTTGAAAAGATTGTTAACACTTACCACACTTTGAAGAAAGTGCTTGAAGATATGGGTTACGAAACTGGCCTTGGTGATGAAGGTGGTTTCGCTCCTAACATGAAGAACTCTGAAGAAGCTTTGAAAGCTTTGCACGAAGCTATTATCAAGGCTGGTTACAAGCCAGGTAAAGATATTGCAGTTGCTTGTGACTGTGCTGCTTCATACTTCTTTGACAAGTCAGATGGCAAGTATCATCTAGAAGGTAAAGTACTTGATGACGAAGAATTAGCTGCCTACTACGACAAGTTACTTGGTGAATTCCCAGAATTAATTTCAATGGAAGACCCATATGATGAAAACGACGTTGACGGTATGGTTAAGTTCACTGCTACCCACAAAGACCAGATTCAAATTGTCCTTGATGACTTCATTTGTACTAACCCAGCCTTATTAACTAAGGCTATCAAGGAAGGTGCTGGTAATGCATCATTAATCAAGTTGAACCAAATCGGTACTGTTACTGAAACCTTGGAAACTGTTCGTTTGTCACGTAAGAATGGCTATAACACCATGATTTCTCACCGCTCAGGTGAAACTGGTGATACCTTTATCGCTGACTTCGCAGTTGCCGTTAATGGTGGCCAATTGAAGACTGGTGCCCCAGCTCGTTCAGAACGTGTTGAGAAGTACAACCAATTATTAAGAATCGAAGAAGAACTTGGCGAAGGCGAACGCTTGGCCTTCTTCCCAGATGACATTAATCACGACTAATCTTGTGTTTTAACTAAAAAAAGGACCTACCAACGAAAGGACCTACCAACGTAGGTTCTTTTTTTATGGTGCCGTTTTACAGTTAGCATATTTATAACTCTCCCAAAATATGCTAGTTTATTAATGGAACTTAATCTCGGAGGAAAATATGTGCAAACAATTTCATGGCTTGACCCAAGCCGAAGCAGCCACCTTACTGCAAGAAAACGGGTTAAATGAGGTCCCAGAACCCCACTACAATTTCTGGAAAGCTTTTGCTAGTAAGCTATGGAACCTATCAGCTTGGATTCTAGAAGCAGCCTTGCTCCTTGAATTTATCCTAGGAAAATGGGTTCAAGCGGGCTTTGTATTACTAATGTTACTATTTGCCGCTTACAATGGCGCCAGTCAAAAGAAAAAATCACGACGAGTGTTAGACAAAATTGCTCATCAGTTAACCCCAACTGTTAGCGTTGAGCGTGACGGTCAATGGATTATCCTAGACGCTAAAGAACTCGTTGTGGGTGATTTGGTAAGTTTGCAGCCAGGTAATGTCCTAGCAGCTGATGTGACTTTACTCGATGCCAAAATGGCTTTTGATGAGAGTTCAATCACTGGAGAATCGGCTGCTGTTAAAAAGGATATAGGCGACACCGCGTATGCCGGTACGACTATCCTAACTGGACATGGTTTAGCACGAGTTAGTGCCGTTGGCGCTAACTCTCGTTCTGGTAAAACCATTAATTTGATTAACCAATCAGCTGCGCCCGGACACTTACAAGTCTTACTCACAAAAATTATTTATTATCTTTGTTTATTAGACGGCTGTTTGACTCTGATTATTATCCTGGCAATGTTTTTACGCGGTGGTGATTTCGGAACGTTGTTACACATGCTTCCTTTCCTAGCCATGATGTTTATTGCATCGATTCCAGTCGCAATGCCCTCTACATTTGCCCTTTCCAACTCCTTTGAAGCAACCCGGTTAAGTAAGCAAGGCGTGCTAACTTCTGATTTAACTGGGATTCAAGATGCTGCCAATTTAAATTTACTGCTCCTAGATAAGACGGGAACAATTACTGAAAACAAGACTGCTGTTACCAGTTGGCAAAACTTTAGTGAATTAGCTGACACTGATTTGCTAGCCTTAATTGCAATTGCCGTTGATCGACGCAACAGTAGTGTTATCGATCTCGCCATGCGCGATTTCTTAAGTCAAAAACAACTGATCGCCGCTCCTGCTAGCAACTTTGTTCCCTTTACAAGTGAAACTGGCTATGCAATGGCAACAACTCCCCAGCACAATATTAAACTGGGATCCTTTAAACAACTCGCGTTAATTGACCCCGAAGCTGATAGCAAAACCGAACAGATTGACTTTTCTTCTGGACGCTCACTAGCAGCGCTGATTGACGATAAACTAGCAGCGGTCTTTATCCTGCGCGATCAAGTACGAACTGATTCTAAATCAGCGCTCGCTAAACTCGCCAAACGTGGTATCAAGGTAATCATGCTAACTGGCGACAATCAACGCACCGCTCAGGCAGTGGCAACTGAAGTGGCCTTAGCTGGTAATGTCATTTCAATGCGTGATTTTAACGATCAAACTGACCTAGCTACCATTAGCGGGATCGCAGATGTTTTACCAGAAGATAAGCAGCAAATGGTAAAGCATTTCCAAAAGCAAGGCTATATTGTTGGGATGACGGGTGACGGCGTTAATGATGCCCCAGCCCTCAAACAAGCTGAAGTTGGGATTGCCATGTCCAATGCTGCCGATGTGGCCAAACGTTCAGGCAAGATGGTGTTATTGGATGATGGCCTTACACCGATTTTAAATATTTTAGATGCTGGGCACCGCGTTTATCAGCGGATGACTACCTGGTCATTAACCAAGCTAGCTAGAACCGCAGAATTGACTCTGCTACTTACCTTCGGTTATCTCTGCTATCGCTATTTGCCCTTGGCGTTGAATGCAATGGTTATCTACACCATCATGAACAACATGGTCACTATGATGATTGGTACAGATCGCGCAGAAATTAGCCACCAACCTGAAAATTGGAATATGGCCAAACTTGCCAAAATCGCATTTTCACTCGCTTTTGCTTGGATGGTCGTGGGGATTATCTTCGTAACGGGTCTGGAGCACCAACAAGTTAATCGTGGTCAGATTGGCACCATGGTCTATGTCTTCCTGGTATTAAGCGCAATGCTCCTCATTTTGATGACCAGAACGCGGCGTTTTTTCTGGCAAGACTATCCTTCTAAGTTAGTGGGTGGTGTGCAACTGGCTAATGTTGTTCTGACCTTTATCTTAGCGCTTAGCGGAATTGCAATGACCGCTATCTCATGGCAACAATTAGGGATTACGCTCATAGTAACCTTGGCCGCAGCGATAGTCATTGACCTCTGTTACGTACCGATTATGAACAAATAACTACCACATCAAAAAAAGTACTCACCCTTAGGGATGAATACTTTTTATTTGTTTAAAAATTAAGCGCCATGGTATTGCACCAATGAAAAAATATCAACATCTGGCAATAACTCACGGCCTTTTAAATCTGGTAGTTCGATATAAAAAGCAGCACCTACCAACTTACCACCTAATTTTTCAATCAATTCTTTCGTCGCCCGCAGGGTTCCTGCTGTCGCCATCAAATCATCGCAGACAACAACCCGTTGACCAGGCTTAATTGCATCAGTATGCATTTCTAGACTATTAGAACCATATTCAAGATCGTAGGAAGCACTCTCAACCTGCCGTGGCAATTTATGCGGCTTGCGTGCGGGGACAAAGCCCAAGCCTAATTCAGTCGCAACTGGACAACCGACAATAAATCCACGTGCTTCCGGCCCCACAATGACGTCAGCACCACGTCGTTTGGCATAACTTGCGAGCTCATGAGTTGCAGCCCGAAATAAGTTAGGATCTTGCAAAATGGGCGTGATGTCCCTGAAGACAATCCCTTTATTAGGAAAATCGTGAATACTTTCAATATGTTGTCTAAAATCAATTGCCATTAGAAGAAAATCCTCCATCTTAGATGTTTGCTAACTTGCAAAGCAACAACGTATATTTTAACAAACTTTCCGATCAATAACAGCAAAAGCTCATGATTAATCAACTATTTTGTAAAATGATTAACATACTCAAGCAATTGCTGACTTGGCATCGTTCGTAATTGTTGCATAAACTTTAAAGTGACTGCCGTTCCTCTTAGGTAGCGTGAGGCCGTGAGTGGTCGCTTAACCGGTGAATGAATACCGATAATCTTACCATCAGTCAACGCGACAAACTTTAATTCAAATAACACCCGCAAAATGAAGAGTAAGTCAGAATAAGGAATCTTTAAAAACGGTGCGACTTGCGCATAATCACCTGGGCTCAGCGCTGGATGGGCGTAAATATACTTCAATACACTCGCAAAAGCTGGGGTTGATGGTAGCTGCTTAACCGGCAATTGGTCCAGTAAGAACCGTAAATAGAGCTGGCGATAGTCTAGGTTCAATGCTTGCTTGAACTCCATTAAATTTCGCGGAGCATCTAACAAAACGATTTGCTCACCAGTATCATGATAATCTTGGACCAGGGCTAATTGGTCATCAGCTAAACCATATTGCTGGCTGGCAGTTCCATAATTCTTGGTGTCAAACAGCAAATATTTATCCGCAAATCCCATCACATAGTGTTCATGGCGCAAATCAACTACCCGCGGCGGTGCAGCGTTACTCACTGCCGGGGCGCCAAACTCTAAGCCAGTAATGATTCCCTGTAATGCCACTTTTTTTTGATAATGATTCAAGGAAAGTTGCACTACGACTTTATCAATAAAAGGTAATAGTGATTCATGTAAAAACGGCTTATTAAACCCAATGACATCTAAGCCTTGAATCTGCAACTTCACGTGACTTTTATCACGACCAATTTTAAAGAAGTGCGAAATCGTGGGCTCAGAAGCCGCAAACAAAGGCTGGGGATTGCCCGTCCCAAAAGGTCCAACTTGATTAATCTCAGTTAAAGTCTGCGGTGACAGTTTCGCTGCCGGCAGTTCTAAATCATAATAAGTAGTGTCTGGCGCAGTTTTTTTGGCTAAATGCGTACTAAAAGTCTGACGTAAAGTTGGAATTTTAGCGAGCGGTAGCGACAACCCACAAGCAAAATCATGCCCCCCAAATTTCGTTAGTAATGAAGTTTTTAGTGGGTTAAGTGAATCAAATAAGTTCACACTCGGAATCGAGCGACCTGAACCTTTGGCTTCACCATTCATGCCCTTGGTTAGTACAATGGTTGGCTTATGGTACTGCTCAACAATTTTGTTCGCCACAAGTCCCAGTACGCCCTCATGAAAACCAGAATCATACAGCACCAAGGCTGCTTGCTTTTGCCAGTGATTGGCGGCAATTTGATCAAGACATGCCTGATAAACGGTCGTTGTTAAGGTCTTGCGTTGATTGTTGAGCTCCTCAACTTGCCCCGCTAATGTTGCTGCTTCAGTTTCATCATCAGTTAAGAGTAATTTAACTGCTAGATTAGCATCCGCTAATCGACCAACGGCATTTAAACGAGGGGCGATATTAAAACCAATATCCGTTTCTGTAATCTGTCCGAGCTGTAAGCCCGCCTGCTTAATGAGTGCTCGTAAGCCGACCCGTTCAGTCTGGTTCAGCACCTCTAAGCCGCGCTTAACGATAATATGACCTTCACCGTTAGTACGAACCATGTCCCCAATCGTCCCAATCATGGCTAACTCCAAGAGTTCTGGCATCGGATCCTGCATCAGCTGCCGACAGATGGTATAGGCAACCCCAGCACCACAATAATCATCAAAAGGATACTTTTGTCCTGGATAATTACAATGCACAATGGCATAAGCGTCTGGCAGCTTTTCTTGAAAAGTATGGTGATCGGTAATAATCGTATCAACCCCATGTGCCTTAGCATAGGCGACCTCATCGACGCCTGTCACCCCATTATCGACGGTAATGATTAATTGGGTGCCATTTGCTACTAAAGCCTGATAACAGGCTAAATTAGGGCCATAGCCGTCTTTAAACCGGTTAGGGATAAAATAATCAACATTCGCCCCTAAAATGCCAAGCGTTTCGACCATAATGGTGGTGGCGGTAATACCATCCGCATCGTAATCACCGTAAATGGTAATTTTTTCACCCGTATCAATCGCTTGATTAATACGGGCCACGGCCTTATCCAAATCATGCATTAAAGCTGGATCTGCTAAGTCAACTTCGGTCGCATGAAACCAAAAATCAAGTTGGTCATCCGTTTTAATCCCACGCAACGCCAATAAGCTTGCCGTCAAAGGCGAAAGCTCATACTTCTGAGTGAGATCAGCAGTTAAAGTTTGTTGAGGTTTTACTTGCCATTTCATCATTTAAGTTTAAACACCTGTAAAGCCGCCTCCGTCGCTGGCTGGGTCTTCGTGAGTCGTCCGCGAATTGCCCAGCGCTTAATTCCACCATCGGCACACGTAATCAGTGTGACAATGGCCTTTTTCGTATTATGCACGAGATAAAGGGCAGTTGGGTTAACAATTTCTTTGCGATAAACGCGATAACGATAAACGCGCTTCAGATTGGTTAAATACACCAAATCACCCTTTTGCACTTGCGCAATTGGCGAGAACAAAATGCCTTTGGCAGTCATATAATGCCCTGCTAACGGATAATTGCCCCGCCCCATGATCTGGTTAGCACGCATTGTGCCACCACCTGTCGACAGACTATCATCTGATAAACCCACTAGAATGGGTAGAGCTAAATGCACCGCAGGGATTGCGACTGCACCAATTGCATGTGAGGTATTATGCACCCGTGCCTTCAATGCTCGAGTAGCTGTCATACTTTTAACCTTGTTAAAATCAAACATCCCTGATGCCGTTGCTACTGGTTTTTTCTGTTGTAAGACTTTCGCTAAGCTCGCCTGCTGGTTCTGTTTGACTAACCAACTGGTTAATGGCGCATTAAAAATCAGCAGGCCACCGATTGCAATCAAGATCACTGCCAGCATACCCACCAAAGCACGTTTCCAATTATGCTGTTTTTTCACGATTATTTCCCTTTAATATCATCATCGTTCATTCGAAGTACCGCCATAAACGCATCTTGTGGCACTTCAACTTGACCGACTGATTTCATCCGTTTTTTACCGCGCTTTTGCTTTTCCAGTAATTTTGCCCGCCGATCAGGATCACCAGTATGAATCTTCCAAGTGACATCTTTGCGGTAAGGTTTAATCGTTGCGCGTGAAATAATTTTAGCCCCAATGGCACCTTGAATATCCACTTCAAAGTTTTGACGTGGAATAAGCTTTTTAAGCAAGCTAGTCATCTGCCGAGCTCGCGAAATAGCTTCATCACGGTGAGCAATAAAGCTCAAGGCGTCAACGCCTTGCTTATTGAGCAACATATCAATTTTAACCAGGTCGGTAGTGCGGTAGCCAATAATCTGATAGTCCAGTGAAGCATAACCCTTCGTGGATGATTTCAGATCATCAAAAAAGTCGAAAATAATCTCTGCTAGTGGCATATGGTAAATGACATTGACCCGGTACTTGTCCAAATAATCCATCGTCTGGAACTCACCGCGCTTCTTTTGACATAATTCCATGACTGCACCAACAAAATCATTAGGTACCATTACTTCGGCCCGAACGTAAGGCTCTTGGACTTCCTGATAATCGCCAGCTGCTGGTAAATCACTAGGATTGTCGATGACCTTTTGCTGACCATCATTCATAATGGCATGATAGTCCACCGATGGTGCTGTCATAATGAGTGCCAAGCCAAATTCTTGCTCCAAGCGTTCTTGGACCACATCCATATGTAGGAGGCCTAAAAAACCACAGCGAAACCCAAAGCCTAAGGCAGTCGAAGTTTCTGGTTCAAATTCTAAAGCGGCATCATTGAGTTGCAACTTCTGCAATGCCTCTTTCAGATCATCATATTTAGCGTTATCAACGGGGTACATCCCTGAATAAACCATTGGCGGGATTTGCCGATAGCCAGCTAGTGGTTCTGTTGCAGGTGAAACTTCCGAAGTGATAGTATCCCCGACCCGTGTTTCCCGAACAGATTTAATGTTGGCAGTCACATAGCCAACATCTCCGGCAATCAGGATATCCTTCTTAACGACTTGGGGACTAGAAACCCCAACTTCAGTCACTTCATAAGACTTACCAGTATTCATAATCTGAATCTGGTCCCCCTTTTTAATCGTGCCAGATTTAATTCTTACCGATAAAACGACCCCACGATAATCGTCATACTTGGAATCAAAAATTAATGCTTGCAAAGGCGCGGTCAAATCACCCGTAGGGGCGGGAATATCCGTCACAATTTGCTCTAATAAATCTTCAATTCCTTGTCCCGTCTTACCGGAAACTTCAGCGGCATGACTGGCATCCAGTCCCAGCATCTCATTAATTTCTTGCTTGGCATTCGCAATATCAGCTGATGGTAAATCAATCTTGTTTAAAACTGGTAAAATTTCCAAATCATTATCAACTGCCAAATAAGTATTGGCTAATGTCTGAGCCTGAACGCCTTGCGAAGCATCGACTACCAACAAAGCACCTTCACACGCAGCCAAAGAGCGTGATACTTCATAAGAGAAATCGACGTGTCCTGGTGTATCAATTAAATGGAAAATATAACCCTCACCATTACGGGCGTGATAGCGGACTTCCACTGAATTCATCTTAATCGTAATGCCCCGTTGGCGTTCTAATGGCATGTCATCAAGCATCTGTTGCTTTAATTGCCGCTGTGAAACGGTATCTGTCAATTCCAAAATCCGGTCAGCAATCGTCGATTTGCCATGATCAATATGGGCCACAATGGAAAAATTGCGAATATGTTTTTGATAATTCTGAAGTTCTTCTAAATTCATGCGTCGTTCACCTTTTCTGTACTAGCTATTATACCAAAGCTAAGCGAGGCTCTCAAAAAAATGCAAAAAGAGAATGCCAATGGCATCCTCTTTAGTGAAACTAGCTTAATTTATCGCGTAAACGCTCAAAGAAGTTCTTTTCTTGAGGGGTGACTGAGTCACCACTTGCCTTAACATAAGCTGTGAGCGCTTGTTTCTGGCCATCATTGAGTTTCTTAGGGATGAGAATATCAACGGTGACCAAGTGATCACCGCGGCCATTCCCACGTAAATACGGAACCCCTTCATTACTCAAAGTAAATTTAGTTTCGGGTTGTGTGCCAGCTGGAATCTTTAAACTATGGTCGCCATGAACAGTCTTCACCTTAATTTCATCACCCAATGCCGCTTGCGCAAATGAAATTTTAACCGTTGAATAGATGGTTGTATTACGACGCTGGAATTCCTTAGAAGGCCGAATTCGGTAACTAATGTAAAGATCACCGTAAGGACCACCATTTTCACCGGCTTCACCTTGACCGCTATAGCGCAGTTGTTGGCCATCGTTAATACCAGCTGGAACATCAACCTCAATGGTATTCTTCCGGTTGATACTGCCTTTACCGTGACAGGTCTGACATGGATGAACTCTAATTGCACCATGACCTTGACACTTATCACACACCACCTGTTGCTGCATGACCCCAAGAATGGATTGCCGTGTCACTGTCATCCGGCCTGTTCCATGACACTTATCACAAGTCAGTGGATGAGTTCCTGGCTCACAACCATTGCCTCCACAGGTCGCACACACTTCATCACGGGAGTAGCTGACCTGCTCCTTCTTACCTTTAATGGCATCCATAAAGTCAATGGTCAACGTATATTCGAGATCTTCACCTGGCCGCGGCGCCGTCGGATCAATATTCTGCCGCTGACCAGCACCACCAAAGAAGTTATTAAAGATGTCAGAAAAATCACCATACTGACCATTAGCGCCACCAAAGCCTTGATTACCAAAACCACCTTGACCGTTCATGCCAGCTTTCCCATATTGATCATATTGGGCCCGCTTTTGTGAATCGTGCAAGACTTCATACGCCTCGTTGACATCCTTATACTTCTTGTCAGCACCTGGCTCATGATTTAAATCGGGGTGATATTTTTTCGCTAACTTACGATATGCCTTGCTAATTTCAGCATCACTCGCATCGCGAGCAACCCCTAAGACGTCATAAAAATCGCGTTCTGCCATCTAATTACTGCACTCCTTATTGATAAAAGAAAAGAACCACCTAAAGTAGTTCTTTTCTCAACTAATAGCCCAATTATAGCGACTTTACTTGTCAGGGTCTACCTTTTTGAAGTCACCATCTTTGGTAGCATCACCATCACTGGCATTACCGCCGTCCTTAGCTTGATCAGCACCCGGTTGTCCCTTAGGTGCATTAGCTTGATATAGCTTGACTGCTAGTTCTTGAGCAACTTTAGTCAAAGCTTCTTTCTTAGCCTTAAGTTCCTCTAGGTCAGTCGTCTTTTGAACTTTCTTCAAATCATCCAAAGCTGCTTGAACTGGCTTAACTTCATCTTCTGAAACCTTGCCCTTAACATCTTTGATGGTCTTTTCAGTACTGAAAATTAATTGGTCAACCTCATTGTGCAAGTCAACTTCTTCGCGCTTCTTCTTATCTTCTTCAGCGTGCTCTTCAGCCTCTTGTTGCATCTTCTTGATTTCGTCATCTGATAAGCCCGATGAACTCTTAATAGTAATCTTTTGTTCCTTGCCAGTACCCATATCCTTGGCTGAAACATTAACAATCCCATTCTTATCGATATCGAAAGTAACTTGAATTTGTGGGACGCCTCGTGGTGCAGCAGGAATATCAGCTAATTCAAACCGACCTAATGTCTTGTCGTCGGCTGCCATTGGGCGTTCACCTTGTAAAACATGGATATCAACTGCTGGTTGATTATCAGCAGCCGTTGAGAAGACTTGGCTCTTTGAAGTTGGAATGGTCGTGTTACGATCAATCAGCTTCGTGAAGACACCACCCATGGTTTCAATCCCAAGTGATAATGGGGTAACATCCAACAAGACAACGTCCTTCACATCACCAGTGATAACCCCACCTTGAACTGCGGCACCTAAGGCAACAGCTTCATCTGGGTTAATGGAGTGGTCTGGTTCTTTTTGTGACCATTCCTTAACAGCTTCTTGCACAGCTGGAATCCGAGTTGAACCACCGTTTAAAATGACCTTATCGATGTCAGCTACCGTCAGATCAGCATCCTTCAACGCATTTTCAAATGGCACCTTGGTCTTGGCTACCAAATCGGCTGTTAAGGCATCGAACTTAGCCCGAGTTAAATCAGCTTCCAGGTGTAATGGACCACTCTCGCCGGCAGAGATGAATGGTAATGAGATGTGGGTGCTAGAAACACCTGACAAATCCTTCTTAGCCTTTTCAGCTGCATCCTTTAACCGTTGCAGTGCCATCTTATCCTTGCTTAAATCAACGCCGTTGTCGTCCTTAAAGCCCTTAATCAGCCAATCAATCACACGTTGGTCAAAGTTGTCCCCACCTAAGTGAGTGTCCCCATTAGTTGATAAAACTTGGAAAACACCATCACCTAATTGCAAGACAGAAACGTCAAAGGTACCACCACCAAGGTCATATACTAAAACCTTTTCGTCTTGGTCATCTTTGTCCAAGCCGTAAGCCAAGGCACTAGCAGTTGGTTCGTTAATGATTCGTTTAACTGTTAAACCAGCAATCTTACCAGCATCTTTAGTTGCTTGCCGCTGTGCATCATTAAAGTAAGCTGGCACCGTAATTACGGCATCTTTAACCGGTTCGCCTAAATAATCTTCAGCAAACTTCTTGATGTATTGCAAAATGAAAGCTGAGATTTCTTGTGGCGTATAAGCCTTTTCGCCAGCCTTAACTTTATAGCCGGCTTCGCCCATATGACTTTTTATTGACACGATGGTGTCAGGGTTAGTAATGGCTTGACGTTTTGCAACTTCACCTACTTGAATCTCACCATCTTTAAAGGCAACAACTGAAGGAGTGGTTCTGTTTCCCTCTGGATTGGTAATAATTTTTGGTTCTTTACCTTCAAGTACAGCAACGGCTGAGTTAGTCGTCCCAAGGTCAATTCCGATAACTTTTGACATATTCTATAACTATCCTTTCACTACTGTGCCACTACAACCATTGCTGGTCTTAGTGTGCGGTCTTTATACTGATATCCTTTTTGTAATACCTTAACAACGTGGCCAGTTTGATCATCATTTTCAGCCGGTACCATTTGTACAGCCTGATGTAACGTCGGATCAAACTTCTGATTGAGTGCCGGAATCGTTTCAATCCCTTGCTCCTCTAATGCCTTCATTAAGGCATCTAGGGTCATTTGCACACCCTTTTTGAGTTGACGTGAGTGCTCATCATCAGCACTCGTTGCTAGCGCCCGTTCTAAATTATCAACTGCTGGCAGGACCGCCTTAGCAAGATTCTGTGACTCATATTTAATCAGCTGACTCCGTTCTTTAGCATGACGCTTCTGAACATTCTGAAGTTCTGCTTCGCTACGCAAGTATTTGTTGTCCAAATCAGCTCGTGCAGCTTTGGCAGCCGTAAGAGCTGCCCGCAGCTTAGCAACTTTAGCACTCAAATCAGAGGCCTTCTTATCCTTAGCCTTTGATGCTGCGTCCTTCGCTGTTTTAACTGACTCATTTGCCGATGCTGTTTTAGCCTTCGGCGCATCTTCAGTTAAATGCTTTTCACTTGGAAATTCTTCTTTGCTCACTGCTACCCTCCGCATTATTGAAATTTTCCGTAATAGTCGAGCAACTTTTTAGCTAGCTCATTTCTAAAGTATCCTAACAGTCCAATCATCTCAGAATACGGCATATTCGATGGCCCCAATAACGCAATGCGGCCCTTACCATAAGGTCCAACATTATAATCGGCTGTTAGCAAGCTATAGTCTTTCAACAAATCGTTGGGAAGTTCACTTCCCAAACGTACCTGTACTGGGGATTTCGGATTACCGGTCACCTCACCTAAGTCCATAAAACTCGAAACTAAATCATCATGGTCAATCAGTTCATACAGGGAGCGAATATTCGACATGCTACTAGATACCGAATTATTTAGCAGGTTAATCTGGCCATCAACATACAGCTGTTCGCTGGCCGCTTCCTTGATAACCTCTTCCATTAAAGTGACTAAATCAGTGGCATGACGTCCATGATGAATCTTGGTTTGAATCTCATGTAGCAATTGCTGATTAATATCACTTAGACGATGACCAACAAGTTCTTCATTGATGAGACGAACTGCACGTTCGATTTCATCTCCAGTCATATGACTTGGCAAGTCATAAACTTGATTCTGGACGTTACCATCACTAGTAACCAATATTGCCATAACCTGCCTTGGCGACAATGGGACCAACCTAAAGCCGGTCACTAATGTCTCATTCACTCCAGGGCCACCCAGAAACGCCGTATAATTCGTTAAATCCGACAAAATCCGAGCAGCTTCATGCACGATATCAGTTACCTGATGAAACGGCTGATCAAATTGAAAACCAATCTGATGGTAAACTGAGGCTGGAAGCTGTAATGGCTCAACCAAGTGGTCGAGATAGTAACGATACCCGCTACTCGATGGCACTCTACCACTAGACGAATGGGTCTTTTCAATCAGACCACGCTCTTCTAGTAATGCCATCTCATTGCGAATCGTCGCACTAGACACTTTAATGGGGAGTTGACTCATAACTGTTTTAGAACCAACTGGCTCATGGGTGTGGGTGAAATCTTGAATGATTGTTTTCAAAATTAACTCTTGACGTTCAGTCAACATAGAATCGCCCTCACTTTTTAGCACTCATATCTTTTATGTGCTAACACCTTATATAATACAAGAAATTAGCAGAAAATCAAGTGGAGTGCTAAAAAAAGTTACGCCTTTGATGCTTTAGCGGCCAATTCGCGAAAATAAGCCCGTACCATTCGCTCATCGGCCGTTAGTTGGGTCTTTAATGCAGGTAATCCTGCAAATTTTAATTCTGGGCGCAGATATTGATACCACTTGATGGTAATTATCTGCCCATAAATATCTTGATGAAAATCGAATAAATTAGATTCAATCAAAATCTTGGTATTGGCACCAATCGTCACATTGTAACCAACGCTCGTCATCGCATCATACCATTGACCTGCCACCAAAACTTTAGTCGCATAGACCCCTACCTTCGGTAGTACTTTTTTAGCTGACCAGTCCAAATTAGCGGTTGG
>DIDI01000022.1:0-3598 GCA_002418055.1 Lactobacillus sp. UBA5804
CAGAACCATGTACCTAAGGATAAGTACTTTGTGGCTGGGACCGATTATCTTGGTCGTTCGCTGGGACAACGGATTATTTATGGGACTAAGGTGTCGTTAATTGTGGCCCTAGTTGCGGCCTTTTTTGACTTAACTATCGGGGTGGCCTACGGCATTATTTCCGGTTGGATTGGTGGTCGTACTGATAATATCATGCAGCGGATTATCGAGATTATTTCCTCAGTACCCAACCTCGTCATTGTGGTGTTGATGCTAGTAGTGCTAAAACCAGGGATTGGTTCCATTATTATCGCGATTGCCATTTCTTCTTGGACCACGATGGCGCGGCAAGTACGAGCAGAAACGTTAAGTTTGAAGAATGAAGAATACGTGCTGGCTTCTCGTTCATTAGGGGAATCACCGTTGAAAATTGCCACCAAACATCTTATTCCTAACTTATCGAGTATCATCATCATTCAAACGATGTATACGATTCCGACCGCCATCTTCTTTGAGGCCTTCTTAAGCTTTATTGGCATTGGGATTAGTGCGCCAGAAACGTCACTTGGGGTGCTATTAAATGAAGGACAGAAGAACTTCCAGTTTTTGTCCTACCAGATGTGGTATCCCGCAATTGTGCTGTGTATTTTGATGATTGCCTTTAACTTATTAGGTGACGGACTACGTGACGCTTTTGACCCTAAGGGACAGAATTAGGAGGTTGCTAATGATAAATCGTATTTTAGATGTCAAACATTTAAAGATTGATTTTCATACTTATGGCGGTGATGTTAAGGCCATTCGTGATGTTTCTTTCCACCTTGATCCTGGAGAAACCTTGGCGATTGTTGGTGAGTCTGGTTCTGGTAAATCGGTCACTACCCGCAGTGTGATCGGGCTTTTGGCTAAGAATGCCAAAGTCATGGGTGGTGAAATCAATTTTCATGGTCAGAATTTGCTTGAGCTTAAGGAAAAGCAATGGCAAAAGATTCGTGGGAATGAGATTGCCATGAT
Source organism: Lactobacillus sp. UBA5804 (assembly GCA_002418055.1). Lineage (GTDB taxonomy): Bacteria > Bacillota > Bacilli > Lactobacillales > Lactobacillaceae > Lactobacillus. Next base: position 994 of record DIDI01000022.1, read on the forward strand.
CTTTCAAGACCCCATGACGTCGCTTGACCCGACTATGAAAATTGGACAGCAGATTGCGGAGCCACTCATTAAGCACCGTGGCACTTCGAAAAAAGCGGCTTGGGCTAAAGCGTTAGAGATGATGCGGGCCGTGGGCATTCCTCATCCTGAAGAACGCATCAATGAGTATCCGCACCAATTCTCAGGTGGGATGCGGCAACGGATTGTGATTGCGATTGCGCTGATTTGTGAACCAGAGATTCTGCTAGCAGATGAGCCAACCACCGCGCTAGACGTGACGGTACAAGCGGAAATCTTGGACCTCATGAAAGATTTGCAAAAACGGGTTAAAACTTCAATTATCTTCATTACGCATGATTTAGGCGTCGTTGCAGGAATGGCAGATCGCGTCGCTGTGATGTATGCCGGCGAGCTCATGGAGTATGGCACCGTAGATGATATTTTTTACAATCCACAGCATCCGTACACTTGGGGATTGATTAATTCGATGCCAACTTTGGCGAGTCAGACTTTGGCTTCAATTCCCGGAACACCGCCAGACTTGCTCAACCCGCCGAAAGGCGATCCATTTTGTCCGCGTAATCAATATGCGTTAAAAATTGATCTTGACCATAAACCACCGTTCTTTAAGGTCTCAGATACGCATTATGCGGCAACGTGGCTCTTGCATCCTGAAGCACCGCAAGTTGATCCACCAGCTGAGATTAAACGCCGCTGGGCTAAATTTAAAGCGATGAAACGTGGCTAAGGAGGGGTAGCATGCCAGCAAACAAGAAATTGTTAGAAGTTAAGCATCTAAAACAATATTTCAAAAATGGCCGTACCTTAACCAAGGCGGTCGATGACATTAGTTTTGATATTTACGAAGGCGAGACCTTTGGTCTTGTGGGTGAATCTGGCTCGGGTAAAACCACGGCGGGACGCTCTATTTTACAGCTTTATCGGCCAACGAGCGGTCAAGTTTTATTCGAAGGTCAAGATGTGAGCCAATTACATGGTCAGAAGCAAAAACGGCAATTTCGCCGGGATGCGCAGATGATTTTCCAAGATCCATATGCTTCTCTGAATCCTCGAATGACCGTTGAAGATATTATTGCCGAGGGCCTAGATATTCACCATTTGGTGGCTAATAAAGCTGAGCGGCAAGCGCGGGTTGAAGAGTTATTGCAAGAAGTCGGCTTGAACGAAAGTCACGCTAGTCGTTTTCCCCATGAGTTCTCTGGGGGGCAACGTCAACGGATTGGGATTGCTCGCGCGCTAGCTGTTAAACCGAAGTTTATCGTGGCCGATGAGCCTATTTCTGCCTTAGATGTATCTATTCAAGCTCAGGTGGTTAACTTAATGATTGATTTGCAAAAGAAACAGGGACTTACCTATCTTTTTATTGCGCACGATTTATCAATGGTGAAGTTTATCTCAGACCGCATCGGGGTTATGCACTATGGGAAACTATTAGAGGTTGGTCCTGCTGACGATGTTTATGATCGGCCTTTGCATGATTATACTAAGAGCTTGATCTCAGCTGTTCCTGTGCCAGATCCAGAAATTGAACGTGCACGCAAGCGGATTAGTTATGACAGTCAAGGAGAGGGCATTCCTGGGCAAACCCTGCACGAAATTCGTCCAGGTCACTGGGTACGTTGCACCAAGGCAGAAGTCCCACATTATGAAGCGGTTGCCGCAATTTATGAGTAAAAAAGAAGACTACTGATGTAGTCTTCTTTTTGATGATTACTAAAATGATACCGCTTTGCAACTATTCTGTAACGCTGATGTCTCAGCTTGATAACATTCAGCACCTATAATAAGCGGTGTTAGGAAAGAGTCATAGATTTTCATAAGTTGTTTGGGAGATTAAATTCAGATGAAGAAGAAAACTTTTGCAATGACGTTAGCAGCCAGCCTATCTTTGGCTTCTGCTGCACTAGTCAGTACACCCACTGTGTTTGCTGCAACCACTCAGGGTAAAGTTACCTATACGAAGGGAGCTACAACCGTTTGGACTTCAGCCGGTAAAGGCCAAACCGTTAAGCGCTACCTCAGTAAAGATACTGCTTTAAATTTTGTAAGTTCAAAGCAAGTTTACGGCACGCTATGGTATGAAACAGCCGATCACGGTTGGTTACCTGAGACTTATGTATCACTTGGAAATACCACTACTCCCAAGACTAAAGTGAATTTAAAACCAGCGACTACTACTAAGGCAGCAGTTGGCAATGTAACGACCAAGTACCATGCTGGGGCAGTGACAGTTTGGCGTCAACCTAATATTTCAGCAGTAGCTGGCTACTTAAACAGTGGTAAATCAGTGGCTTATACTGAAACTAAATCCGTTGGCGGTGCAACTTGGTATCACTTACAACAAGGTGGTTGGATTTTAGCTGATTTTACTGGTTCTAGTGCCGCTAAGACAGCGCAACAAACTACTAAGTCAACTTCTTCAACCCAAACTAGTCAAGCTACGCAGTCTAGTCAGTCAACACAGACGACGCAAACCACTCAAACTACAACTCGTAGTAATAGCCAGACGCAGTCGTCACAAACGACCAGCACATCAGCCACTGGTGTGCTTGGCATCGCTGAGCAATATCTCGGTGTGCCTTAC
>DIDI01000022.1:3644-11860 GCA_002418055.1 Lactobacillus sp. UBA5804
ACTGTTGGTACAGTAATTCCTGTGTCACAAGCACAACCAGGCGATTTATTGTTCTGGGGTGCGCGTGGTTCCTCTTACCATGTTGCCATCTACATGGGTAATGGTAGATATATTAATGCGCCAGCCCCAGGTCAAAGTGTCAGTGAAAGTAGCATCTCAACTTACTTTGCACCTAGTTTTGCTGAACATCTTTAAGCCAACGAATTAGCAAGCAAAATAAAAAAGCGTTAAGCCATCGCTTAACGCTTTTTTTGATTACACTTTAACCCATCGGATCCCAGCACGGTAGTGGTGTGGCAGGACCTTCAGCTAGTTTAATGAGTTCAGCTGGGAGGTATTTCTTGTTGATAACGACCTTAAAGACATAGTCGCTAAACCAATCATCACTCATGACAAAGTAGCCTTTTTGTCCAACTTTTTCGCCCCAAGAATTTTCAATTTTCCATTGGCGAATTTCACCTTGATCGACATCAACGCCGACAAGCGTCATGGCATGAGTTGAGCCAGAATCGCGCGTCGCTAAACGTTCTGCTTTCGTCAAGCCCGACTTAATGCCAAAGAGTGCGTCAGTCTGATAGAGTCCGTTAGCCAGAATGCCTTCTTTACGGTTACTGCTTTGGCCGACATCACAGCCAAACCAAATGGCTTCGCCAGCACTTAGCTGCTTGATAGCGGCCGTTTTTAGCGCCTCAATCGGAACATTTAAGAACTGAATTGGGGTGCCGCCTTGGACATTATCCTCGAACGGAAAAGCATATAGCTTTTGATAATCATGGTCGGGGGCATTAAAGAGGGTGACATAGTTGCCTAAATCATCACTAAAGTAGTCATGCAAGAACGTGAGTGGTGTTAAGTTTTTAATGAGCTGCGGCTTTTTGTCGTCGTCTTGGTATTCTAAATCGAAGTGTTCGACTGGTTGATTAAAGGCGATAACTGCCATCCGGTACACTTCGGTTAAGAATTCTTGCCGTTTTTGTTCAATGGCATCAGTGTCACCAGTTACTTGCAAGCGGCGTAAAATCAACGCATCCTCGCGTAATTTTTTGTTCAGGAGAGCATTGAAATCATCAGTCGCATTGGCATTGAAACTTTCCGGTTGGGCATAACTCGGGACCAGTCCGTATTTTTGAATCAGACTGACCGCCATAGCCCACTGACCACCATCGGTATCCGGTCCTTGTAAGTAGAAGCTAACTTCACGATCCGATAAGGGCTTGTCTGCGGTCTCAAGGATATGATCAAAGAAGATGTTAGCGCGCTCTAAACGGTCCCAGAAAAAGAGGTAGTTCTGAGAAAGTAAGAAGTTTTTAGCATGGTACTTTTTGGCGAAATCATGTCTCAAGGTATTTAATGCTGCAAATAACCAACAACGACCAGATTGTTTTTGATTGGTAACATTATCGGTGGGCAATTCGATGGAAAAAGTGCGATTTAATTTTCCAGCAATGCTCGCCTCGTAACTTGCTGCTTTAACCCCCATGTTAACAGTCGCACGAGCCTTGATAGCATTGGCAGGCTCAGCCGCGAAGGCTGCCTTAAATTGCTTGATTTCAGTTAATGATAATTGATGCATGTCTGCTCCTTAAGCTAGTGAGTCCCATGGTAGTAATTCAGTCGCTGGGCCTTCTGCTAACTTGATTTGAGCGGCGGTTAGGAATTCTTTGCGCACCGCCACTTCATAAACATAATTTTCAAACCAAGCGTGGTTCATGACGAAATAACCAGCTTTACCGGACTTGTTACCCCACGAGTTTTCGACTTTCCATTGCCGGACTTCGCCGCGGTCGACATCAACCCCGACTAGAGCCATGGCGTGAGAAACTTCACCCATTCCAGTCCGTAAGCGGTCGGCTTTGCTTAAGTCAAGGTCAACGCCAAAGAGGTCATTTAATTGGTAGAGGTTGGTGTCGAGGTAACCAGTCTTACGATCCATTTGGCGCAAGACATCATTACCAAACCAAACAGCTTCGCCGGCCTCTAATTGTTTGATGGCAGCGGCGGTTAAGACATCCATTGGGACGTTGACGAATTTAATGCCGTATTGACCGCGTACGTTATCTTCAAACGGTAACGTATAGGCCTTTTGATAATCATGATCTGGCGCGTTAGTTAGAACGACGTAATCGTTGAAGTCGACATCACCTAGATATTTTTGTAAAAATTGGTTTGGGGTCAATTGCTTGTCGAGATGATAATTCTTATCGTCATCGCGGTATTCTAGGTCGAACTGCTTTGGTGGTTCACCAACGGCAGTAGCCACGATGCGGTAAACCTCGCTCAGACAGGCTTTACGCGTTTGTTCAACTTCAGCGGTTTTTCCAGCCACTTGCAACTTGCGCAGCAACAAAGCATCTTTACGTTCCTTATCTGCTAATGCTTGAGCTAGACCAGTAGTATCATTCGTATTGAAGCTTTCTGGCATAGCATAGGTTGGCACTACGCCATACTTGGCAACTAGGGAAGCAGCCATGTGGAATTGACCACCGTCGCCACCAGCAAAGTCAAGATAAGCCCGAACTTCACGATCATTGATCGGTTTATCGGCAAGATCAATCATCTTGTCATAGAACATATTGGCCCGTTCAATTTTGTCCCAGAAGAAACTATAAGCTTGCGAAAACTCGAAGTTTTTGACATGATATTTTTTACCAAAGGTATGGCGCAAAACATTCAGTGTGGCAAATAACCAGCAGCGGCCAGAATGTTTTTGGTTAGAAACCTCGTCAGTAGGTAATTCTGTTGAAAAGACGCGGGTTAACTGGCTCGCAACATTGGGATTGTAAGCCGCCTCTAAGACACCACTACGTTTAGCAGCGCGCGCGATAATCTGATTTTGCGGATTTTCATTGAAAGCAGCTGAGAAGTCAGCTAATTCTTGTAAAGTTAATTCATGATTCATGTTCGGTACTCCTTTTTAATCTATTATTAAAGATAGCAATATTCTATCATTAAAGGTGGTATCAGCTCAACTAGTCTGAGCAAAAATAGCCAGTAATTGTCGCTAGTATTAGCGGTTTATGGAGGAAGTTAGATGGTTTATTATCAAAAAATGACCCCAACCGGTTATCAGCAAATTGAAGCTGAAATAGCCCGACTTAAACAGGATCGGCCGCGGCGCATCAAAGTTCTGCAAGCAGCTCGGGCCTTAGGGGACTTGTCGGAAAACACGGAATATACGGAAGCCAAACGCGACTTAGGACATTTGGCCAGTCGTTTGCGCTTTCTGAATAAACAGTTAAAGTATGCTGAAATTGTCGCTCCCACGACTGCTAACCATGAGGTTCAGTTGGGTAAAACAGTGACTTTGCGTTTCCTGGATGATGACGAGGAAATTGACTACCAATTGGTGGGGGCGCTTGAGGCGGATTTGGCTCATGGCAAAGTCGCTTATGATTCGCCTTTAGGACTCGCACTCATGCGGCAACATGTCGGTGAGCAGGTCACGGTGACTGCTCCAGCAGGTAGCTATCAAGTTGTTATTCTTGCGATTCGCTAATAGCGAGACTGCACCTGGGTATAGGCAAACGTGACAGGGCAGTTTTATAAGCCTAGTCATTTCTGTTATAATACTAGGTTAGTGAGAGAACAGACGGCGAGGTAGCGTATGAACACACCAACATCTAGAGAAGGAAATCTAATTCGGTATACCGTTTATTTATTAGCGATGCTAATGGTGCTAGGCATTAATCAATTGGTTGTGAAGACCATTCCTCTGAAAACGTGGGATGTGGTACTCTACTTGTTGGTAGCGGCGGCGGTATTGCTGTTTTTTGTGTATCGGTTTAATCGGGAAGCGCGTTTTTTTGAAAAGGACACTAACCTGAACTGGCTGGATTATTGCGGCTTAACGATTGCCTTAACGGTGGTGGTGGCCGTGACCCGAATTAGCGTCTCGTATTTGCAAGCTTCAGGTCGGTTGCCGCTCTTCGGCTTTCAACAAAATTATTTACGTCACGAAGCTGTGAACTTATTCTGGTTTTTGATTTTGTCGCAAGGTATCGTGATTCCAATTCTGCAAGGCTTCTTAGCCAGTGGTTTTCTCTTTAATTACCTGTTTCGGGGGAAAAGCGTCTTAACTGGCGTGGTTGGCATTTTAGCCTCGGCCTTGATTTTTGCAGGGTTGAATTTTCAATTCACGGCTAGCCTGTTCTTAATAAATGCGTTTTACGGGGCCTTATTTGCTTGGTCTTACCTCGTCAGTCAAAGCGTCTGGATGCCTACTTTTTTGGCAGTTGCAAATGGTTTATTGATGATTGTGATGATGTAAGCAGCGCGATGAGCCAAAAAAGAGGCGATGGACATTGTCCATCGCCTTTTAAAAAGCGGATAGCGTGAATCGAACCCGCATCTCCAGCTTGGGAAGCTAGCGTTTTACCATTAAACTATACCCGCAGAGCTTTTTGTACTCATTTATTCTAGCATGCTTACCTTAAAATGCCAAATTTAATTTTGTAGGTGTGATTGAAACGGGCAGAGACTAGTAGTAGTTTAACCTTAGCGCTATTTTTGTTAAAATTAGCTTTAAGTTATTAAAATTCATTCTGAGAGTCATTTGAAAGTGAGACACAGCTATGGCAAAAGAAATATTATTAACCGGTGATCGCCCAACCGGCAAGTTGCATATTGGTCATTATATTGGGTCACTCAAAAATCGGGTTAAATTACAGAATTCTGGTCAGTATGATTCTTATATCATGATTGCTGACACGCAAGCCTTGACTGATAATGCTCGTAATCCAGAAAAAATTCGCCAAAGTCTCATTGAAGTTGCCCTAGATTATTTGGCAGTGGGGATTGACCCAGAGAAAGCAACAATATTTGTGCAATCACAAATCCCCGCGTTATTTGAATTAACAGCTTATTACATGGACTTAGTTACGGTTGCTCGCTTAGAGCGTAATCCAACGGTGAAGACTGAAATTAAACAAAAGGATTTTAAAGATTCAATTCCGATTGGTTTTTTGAATTATCCAGTTTCGCAAGCAGCTGATATTACAGCTTTTAAGGCCACCCTAATTCCAGTTGGGGATGATCAAGAACCTATGCTAGAGCAGACGCGTGAAATTGTGCGGACCTTTAACCGGGTATACCAGTCCAACGTCCTAGTTGAACCAAAGGGCTATTTTGCACCGGCTGGTTCGGGTCGCTTACCTGGCTTAGATGGCAATGCCAAGATGTCGAAATCACTTGGCAATGCCATTTATTTGGCCGATGATGCCAAGACCGTTACGCAAAAGGTGATGTCAATGTATACTGACCCGAAGCATATTCATGTCAGTGATCCAGGTCAAGTGGCGGGCAATACCGTCTTCACGTATCTTGATATTTTTGCGCCAGATAAAGCTAAGGTAGCTGAACTTAAGGCACAATATCAAGCTGGTGGGCTGGGTGATGTGCAGCTGAAGCGCTATTTGAACGAAGTTTTAGAGGCAGAACTAGCCCCAATTCGCGAGCGGCGCGAACGTTATGCCAAGCATCCTGATGAAGTTTATGAGATTTTGCAAGCTGGATCTGCTCGGGCCAATCGGGTTGCAGCCAAAACATTAGCAGAGGTACGGGACGCTATTGGCTTAAACTATTTTAACAATTAGTGAGGCATTGCAATGCATGATCGAATTCCTTGGAAACAATATTTTATGATGCAAGCGCTCGTCATTGCGCAGCGCTCTACTTGTAATCGCGCCCTAGTGGGCAGTGTGTTAGTCAAAGATCAACGGATTATCGGCACTGGCTATAATGGGTCCATTTCAGGTCAGCCACATTGTGACGAGGTTGGTCATCAGATGGTCGATGGGCATTGTGTGCGCACGATTCACTCCGAGATGAACACGCTGATTCAATGTGCGAAATTTGGCGTATCGACGAGCAATACTGCTATTTTTGTGACGCATTTTCCTTGTTACAATTGTTGTAAGGCTTTAGTTCAAGCTGGTATTAAGCAGATTAACTATTATTATGACTATCGCGACAATCCCTTAGCAGTACAGGTTTTACGTGAAAGTGGGGTGCCTTATGAACAAGTTAAAATCAACCTTAAATACATTGATAGCCTCTATCAGCGCCTGGAAGGACGCGATGAAGAAGTTTAGTTTAATGATGCTCCTAGGACTTGTCTTAGTGCCGACACTGGCTTTTAGTGACGCTAATATTAACGATAGTGCGCAGCTGTTAAATCGCCAGACACGTGAGCTGATTAAGCAAAAGAATAATCGGTATTTCCAGACGAAGGAACAGCCGCAAATTGAGGTCCGGACGTTTAAACGCGTGAAGCATTTAACCCCTAAAAAACTCAATCAGCATCGGCGGCGCGTTTATTTGGTCATTGGCGTGACGGCGGCGAAGCGCGAGGTACAGATTTATTCGAGTAAAGATTTACATAGTTCGTTTACGGCAACTATTCGAGGCAATATTATTCGCGCGGCAGTCACTGATTTACAAAGCAAGCATTCGGCTAAACTAAATCGTGGCATTCGCTTTGTTTTCCGGGCCATTGCTACGAAAATTGATCAGCGCTACCAATATGCACTGGACAAATATGACTTAAGTAGCGATGAATTGGCTAAAGTCAACCATGCGCATACCCTGGCTTTACCTATGGCTTTAGCGATTGTCATTTTAATTTCAGCGCTCGCTTATTTGTTTAAGCAAACCCGGCGCCGTCATGATGATGAGCAAACAAAATAAAGTTAATCGTGTTTCAGTGCTTGACTAATTCGCGCTAGCTCTTTAAAATTCAAGTGGACATCAAAATTTAAGAAGCAAATGAACTGTTAGGTGAGACTCCTACGTGAACATACGCTATCGCCCGGAAACATCCAGAGATGCCAACGGGTTAAAAAGGTGTCGTCGATTTAAGGCGAGATCCAGATGGCTAGCATGCACTTACGTCACGTAGTGTTAAAACTGAACGACTAGTTACTAGCCTTATTTGGCTTGGAGCCACTTACAGTAATGTGAGGGGCTTTTTTGTTCGTTTGCGGGAAGGAGTACAATATGTTTTTTAGAAGGACACCCAAGCATAAGGTTGCGCACGTTGATTTACAACTTGTGAAGACGATTGCGACCGTTAAACGAACAGATGTCTTGGCTAAACTCCATGCCAGCGAGGAGGGGCTTAGTGAGACAGAGGCAGCTAAGCGTCGAGAACAATATGGCAGTAATGAGATTGCGTCTAATCAGCAACACTCTAAACTGACCTTCTTAGCGGAAGCCTTTTTAACGCCATTCACAGTGGTGTTACTGATTTTAGCGACACTTTCGCTCTTGACCGATGATATTTTTGTCCCTGCTAATCAAAAAGACCTGAGCACCGTCATTATTATGTTGACCATGGTGCTGATTTCAGGGTTAACTTCCTTTGTCCAAAATGTGAAAACGAATGATGCGGTGAACTCGCTACTACATATGGTATCGGTCACGACGAATATTCGCCGGGATGGTCAAGATCAAGAATTACCTACGAAAGACGTCGTTTTAGGTGACTTAATCAATTTAGCTGCCGGCGATATGGTACCAGCTGATATGCGGCTAGTGCGTAGTAAAGACCTGTTTTGTTCATCCAGTTCGCTTAATGGGGAGTCAAATCCGGTTGAAAAGCTGGCCAACGTTGGACCCAAAGCTGGTCATGAGGATGAGTATTTAGATTATCCCAATGTGCTTTACGAGGGAACAACGATTGTTTCCGGTTCAGGCCAAGGCGTGGTCTTTGCGACCGGTAGCCATACCATCTTTGGTAAATTAGCTGCCGATATTTCAAACAATAAAGTAAAAGCCACTGCTTTTGATACCGGAATTAAGGACATTTCCAAGCTGCTCATCACGATGACAGCCGTTATTGCACCATTGGTCTTTCTGATTAATGGGCTGACTAAGGGAAATTGGCTGGATGCGTTAATCTTTGCGATTGCAACTGCCGTCGGCTTAACCCCGGAGATGCTCCCAGTGATTGTAACCTCTAATTTGGTTAAAGGGTCGTTGGAAATGTCGAAGCATGGCACCATTGTGAAGAAGATGAATTCCATCCAAAACTTTGGTTCAGCTGATGTCCTCTGTACTGATAAAACCGGCACCTTAACCCAGGACAAAGTGGTCTTAGAGCGGCATTACGATTTAGGCTTAAAAGAAACCCAGCGGGTCTTAGAGCTTTCTTATTTAAATGCCTATTACCAAACCGGCATGAAGGATCTTATTGATAAAGCCGTGATGGATGCAGCGGG
>DIDI01000022.1:12071-18650 GCA_002418055.1 Lactobacillus sp. UBA5804
TGACTGAAGATCGCAAAACTGAAATTCTCAAGCGCATCGATGAGATGAATACCGATGGCTTCCGGGTGATTATGCTTGGGTATAAGCGTAATCCAGCACCAGTGGGAGAATTCTCAGTTAAAGATGAGTGCGACTTGACTCTGATTGGTTATCTGGCCTTTCTCGATCCACCAAAGGAGAGTGTTAAGTCTGCACTAGCACACTTAAAGCGCGACGGGATTACGGTTAAGATTCTAACTGGTGATAATGAAGCAGTAACGCGCGCCGTTGGCTTACAAGTTGGCCTCAATGTCGATACTGTTTATACAGGGAGCGACCTTGAAGGCAAGACGCCAGCGGAGCTGAAGCAAATGGTGGAAACTTGCAATATCTTTGTGAAGTTATCCCCAGAATGGAAGACGAAGATCATTCAACTGCTGCAAGCCAATGGCCACGTGGTTGGTTACATGGGTGATGGCATCAATGATGCGCCAGCGATGAAAACCGCAGATGTTTCGATTTCGGTTGATACGGCGGTGGATATTGCCAAAGAGTCAGCAGATGTGATTTTGCTCCATAAAGACCTCGGCGTCTTAGAGCAAGGTGTGCGGATTGGTCGTAAGGTTTTCGCCAATACCATGAAGTATATTAAGATCACGTTATCGTCTAACTTCGGGAACATCTTTTCGATTTTAATTGCTTCCAGCTTTTTACCGTTCTTACCGATGCTACCGTTACAATTGTTAATTTTAGACCTTCTATACGGGACGAGCTGTTTGTCGATTCCGTTTGACGATGTGGCTGAGCCTTACCTTGAAACACCACGATCTTGGTCGACAAAAAAACTACCCAAGTTTATGTTTTACTTTGGCCCGACCTCATCAATCTTTGATGTGCTAACTTTCGCCTTGCTGTTCTTCGTTGTTTGTCCAGGAATTACTGGTGGTCATTTTGCCAGCTTAAATCCAGCCGGCCAAGCCAGCTTTATTGCTTTGTTCCATACTGGTTGGTTTATTGAATCATTATGGACGCAGGAGCTCGTGATTCATGCATTGCGGGACGAGCACTTACCATTTATTCGTCAGCGAGCTGCTACGGCAGTCATTGTGTCAACCATTGGGGCTGCCATCTTAGGCACGCTGCTACCATATTCTGGTGTTGCTCGGCTGTTGCAATTTGGGGTGATGCCAATGAGTTATCTCTTGATAGTTGGCGGCTTGTTAATTGGTTATATTCTATTGACCACGGTAGTCAAGCACTACTATCTACGGGATGAAAAATTTCTAGTTTAAGCTGAAAAAAGGAATTCTGTTACGGAATTCCTTTTTCTGATGTTGTATGATATAAGAGATACCGTATTTAAATCAAAGGAGCTTAGATAGTATTATGGCTAATTCAAAAACTTTTTACGTGACTACTCCAATTTATTATCCATCTGGCAAATTAACCATCGGGAATGCTTATACCACGGTTGCCGCTGATACCATTAAGCGCTACAAAAAAAGTGAGGGGTATGATACCTTTTTCTTAACTGGAACGGATGAACACGGCCTGAAGATTGAACAAAAAGCCAAGACTTTAGGCATTAAACCGCAAGCTTATGTGGACAAAATGGCTACATCTTATCAGCAGCTTTGGAAAATGCTCGATATTGACTATGATAAATTTATCCGCACAACTGATGCACAACATGTTCAAGCAGTGCAACAGATTTTTGAACAATTACGTCAGCAGGGTGATATTTATCTCGGTGAGTACACGGGTTGGTATTCGGTTGAAGACGAAGAATACTTCACTGAAAGTCAATTAAAGGAAGTCTTCAAAGACGATGCTGGGAAAGTGACTGGTGGACTAGCACCTTCTGGGCATGAAGTGCAGTTAGTGAAAGAACCATCTTATTTCTTTAAGGTCAGCAAATATGCCGACCGGTTGGTGGCTTATTATCGTGAACATCCAGAATTTATTCTGCCGCATTCACGTGAAAAGGAAATGCTGAACAACTTTATTAACCCTGGTCTAGAAGATTTGTCCGTGACGCGGACGACCGTTGATTGGGGCATTAAAGTGACTTCGGACCCGAAACATGTGGTTTATGTTTGGCTTGATGCGTTAGCCAATTATATTACTGCCCTTGGGTATGACAGTTCTGATGACCACTTATTTAAGAAATATTGGCCCGCTGATGTGCACTTAGTCGGTAAGGAAATTGTCCGTTTCCACACCATTTATTGGCCAATTATGTTAATGGCGCTTAATTTGCCACTTCCTAAGCATATTGTGGGTCATGGCTGGCTCCTGATTTATCAAGATAAGATGAGCAAGTCGAAGGGGAATGCCATTTACCCAGAGTCATTAGTTTCTCGCTATGGGCTTGACCCGGTGCGTTATTACTTGATGCATGCCTTACCGTTTGGTCAAGATGGCAGTTTTACCCCAGAGGACTTTATCCAGCATTTAAACTTCGATTTAGCTAATGACTTAGGTAACTTGCTCAATCGGACAGTCTCCATGATTAACCAGTATCAAGCTGGTCATGTGGCACCAGTAGTGGCTGAGCAAGATGAATTTGGCCAAAAACTAGCTGCCGTCGCGAATGAGACGATTAAAACTTACCGTGAACAAATGGACCACCTGTACTTTGCCCAAGCGCTGGATACCGTTTGGACGTTAGTTCGTCGCAGCAATAAATATATTGATGAGACCGCACCTTGGGCCTTGAATAAAGCGGGTGAAACGGCTGCGATTAGCCGGGTGTTGTCGAACTTAGCTGAAACTTTACGGTTAGTGGCCTTGTTAATTGCGCCTGTGATGACGCGTAGTCCACGACAAATGTTCCAGCAGCTTGGTCTTGATTACGACGAAGCAGCAGCTCGCAAATTAGCTTTTGGTGCTTATGATTGGAATGTGACGGTTACACCAGAACCAAAGCCGATTTTCCCTCGGTTGAAGACGGCTGAAGAAGTCGCTTATATTAAGAATGAAATGAAGAAAGCTAAGCCGAAGAAACAAAGTCGGAGTCAGCAAAAAGCACCTAACCAGATTGATATTGCTGCCTTTGATCGCGTTAAAATTCAAGTGGCGCAAATTTTGATGGTTGAACCAGTCGCAGGATCAACCAAGTTACTCCTCTTTAAGCTCGACCTCGGCCATGGCGAAGAGCGGCAGATTTTGAGTGGCATTCGTAAGTTCTACCCTGATAGTAGTGAGTTACTAGGTAAAAAAGTACTAGCGGTTACCAATTTGAAACCACGTAAAATGTTGGGGCACGAAAGTCAAGGGATGTTACTCTCAAGCGAACAGGACGGCGTTGTTAAATTAGCGCTGGTTGGGGATGAACATGCTTTAGGAGCAGTGCTCGGTTAATGCGGCTGATTGATAATCATACCCACTTAAATGATGCGGTGTTTCGCGGACGCGAAGCTGACTATTTGGCTCGTGCTAAGGCTTTACAGGTCGAACGACTCATTTGTGTGGGACAAGATCCCGAGTTTAATTTGCGTGCTTTAGCACTAGCAGCGCAATTTCAGCTAGTTTATGCGATGGTGGGCTATTGTCCTGATGTGGCCTCGAAATTCGATGATGCAGCTTGCGAGTTACTAACACAGCAGCTGCGACAACCCAAAGTGGTCGCTTTAGGTGAAATTGGGCTAGATTATTATTGGGATGAATCACCGCGAGAGGTCCAACGGGCTGTTTTTGAACGACAGCTCGATTTGGCTTATCAGTTGCATTTGCCAGTGAATATTCATACCCGCGATGCGTTTAGTGATTGCTATGAGATTCTCAAACGCCATGATTTACGTTACGGGGCAGTTTTGCACAGCTATAATGGTAGTCCTGCCATGACCCAGCGGTTCTTAACGCTTAATGTGCAGTTTTCCTTTTCCGGAGTTGCCTCATTTACAAAAGCGACTGAAGTCCACGAATCAGTGAAGTTAGTGCCGTTAGAGCGCTTGCTAGTTGAAACTGATGCGCCCTATTTAACACCCAAGCCATATCGCGGGAAGCAAAACGAACCGGGCTATGTTTATTATGTGGCGCAAGCAATTGCGGAATTGAAAGCTTGCTCCCTTGAGCGGGTTGCCGCGCAAACGTACGCTAATACAGTGAAGGTTTATCATCTTGAATAAAAAACAATTTAATGCCGTCGTTGTCGTTGAAGGCAAAGACGATACGATTCGGCTGAAGCAATATTTTCCAGGGATTGAAACGGTTGAGACTAATGGCTCAGCGGTTTCCTCTGAAGTGTTAGCCCAACTAAAAGTTTTAGCTCAGACGCGGGAAATTATTATTTTTACGGATCCAGATTTCAATGGTGAACGGATTCGCCGAATCGTTAGTCGGGCTGTTCCAACTGCTAAGCAAGCTTTTATTAGCCGGAAGGAAGGCGAACCGCAGAAACGCGGTCATAGTCTGGGCGTTGAGCATGCTTCTAAAGCAGCTTTGCTACGTGCCTTAGGCGACTTGCATGAAGTTGAAACAGCAAATAGTGACCTGACAATCAGTGATTATCGCCGTCTTGGGCTAGCTGGCAATAGTTCAGCTAAACACTTACGCGAAGCAGTTGGGATTAAGTTAAGTGTCGGTTATGGCAATGCCAAGACCTTTTTCAAACGATTGCAGATGTTTGGGATTAGTCAAGCGCAATTAGCCGCAGCGATTAAAGAGGTGCGCCATGACTGAGATTCCGATTGGATCCAAGCTAAGAACTACGGCGATTATTAATAAGTATTTGATGCGCGCTAAGAAGGCGCTGGGTCAAAACTTCTTGATTGATCCCACCATTTTGTCTGGGATTGTCACTGCAGCTGACATCACACCTGGCGATCAAGTGATTGAAATCGGGCCAGGGATTGGTTCGCTCACAGAGCAATTGTTAGTAGCTGGTGCCAAGGTATTGGCTTATGAAGTGGATACTGATTTGGAACCCATTTTAATGGCCGAATTACCGACTAAAATTGCTGATAAACCCTTAGCTGAGCGCTTTAAACTACTCTTAAAGGATGTGTTAAAAGCAGACTTTAAGGCCGATTTAGCTGGCTTTTTTGACTTAGAACAACCCATCAAGGTAGTTGCCAATTTGCCCTACTATATTACGACGCCTATCATCTTTGCCTTGTCTCAGAGTGCGCTGCATTTTACTAGCTTGACCCTGATGATGCAGCAAGAAGTGGCGCAACGGTTGGTCGCTGAGCCTCATACGAAGGCTTATGGTCCGTTAACCTTGGCGATTCAGAGTGAGATGCGTGTCAACTTGGCATTAGCGGTGGATCGTCATAGTTTTATGCCTGCACCCAAGGTGGATTCCAGTGTGGTGGTGCTAATCCCGCTCGCTGATTCCAAGTTAGGAACTATGGACCGCAAACAATTTAATCGGATTGTAAAGTTGTGTTTTGCTAAACGTCGCAAGACGCTTAATAATAACTTAAAGGGACTTGTGTCACCGGAGCGTAGGACGCTCATTTTTGAAAAGCTCGCTTTGCCAGCTATGGTGCGACCAGAAGAATTAAGCTTGGCACAATTTTTACAATTAGTGCCACTGATTATGGGTCATGAACTGGCCCAGACCTCAAAGTAGTAGAATTTGATTTGTCAAGCCTTTTATGCTAAAATGTGCACAAAGGAGTCGTGATATATTTGCCAACATCAATTAGTACCATCAAAGACAAGTTAGATGAACATTTAGGTCAATCCATTACTGTGGTTGCTCAGGCTGGACGCAAAAAAGTAACAAGACGCCATGGTGTTTTGAAGCGAACTTTTCCTGCGGTCTTTGTCGTCGACTTAGATCAAGATCAGAATAATTTTGAACATGTTTCTTATAGTTATATCGATTTGTTGACTAAGAACATTGCTCTGGAGTTTAACGATTAAAGTTAAGCAATTTTAGCATTTAGCACCAAAAAATTGAAAAGATACATCTACCACTAACATTTTCAAAAAAGTGTTAGTGCTTTTTTTTGCCTGATAGCGTAGAATTTACTAGGTAAATACAAACATTGGGGAGGATAGTCATTTGAAACGTTCAGAAAGACTCGTGGACATGACCAAATACTTATTAGATCGGCCACATACGTTAATTTCACTGCCTTTTTTTGCTAAGCGGTACGATGCCGCAAAGTCATCGATTTCTGAAGATTTGGCAATTTTAAAGCATACATTAGCTGCTAATCAAGATGGCATTTTAGAAACGATTGCTGGTGCCGCTGGTGGCGTGAGATACACCCCTTATTTAGGCAAAACGCATGCCGCTACTTACTTGGCTGACTTAGCTGCCCGGATTGAGGATTCCACCCGGATTTTGCCAGGAAATTTTGTCTATTTATCAGATATTTTAAGCAATCCGCAGGACATCCGCCGGATTGGTGAATTGCTAGCAACACGCTATGCCTATAGCCAAATCGATGCCGTGATGACGGTAGAGACCAAAGGAATTCCACTAGCAGAAGCAGTCGCTAGCTACTTAAATGTGCCATTTGTGACGGCCCGTAAGCGCTCGAAGGTGACAGAAGGTGCCACCGTTTCCGTCAACTATATTTCGTCTTCTTTAAAGCGGGTATCAAAGATGGAGCTACCAACGCGGGCATTGCCAAAGGGTGC
>DIDI01000022.1:18707-31660 GCA_002418055.1 Lactobacillus sp. UBA5804
TGATTTTGATAAAGAAAAATTAGTCAAGGACTATATTTCGCTGGTTAAAATCAGTCAGATTGATGCTGGTAAGCGACTCATTGTGGCCCAACCAGGTAATTTCTTAAGTCAAACTGATTTTAGTCGTTTTTAAAAATGGTATACTAAGCGCTAGTTTGAATTTTGAATGAGGTTGTGTAGATGAAAAAATTTGTAGTCGTGTTAGCAGCAGGTAATGGGAAGCGGATGAAGTCGCACTTGTATAAAGTGTTACATGAAGTCTGCGGGAAGGCGATGGTCGCATATGTGGTTGATGCGGCCAACGGCACCCAGCCAACTAAGATTGTGACTGTCGTTGGTGCTGGCGCTGAGCAGGTTGAACAAACGTTGGCCGAAAAGAGTGACTTTGTCGTGCAGCATCAGCAACAGGGGACGGGGGATGCGGTGTTAGCTGCGAAACCTTTACTTGCTAAAGAGGTTGGGGTTACTTTGGTGACGACTGGTGACACCCCGCTTTTCACCAGTGCCACATTTAATGCCTTGTTTAGCCATCATCTGACTGCTGGCAATGCTGCCACTGTGTTAACTGCGAAACCAGCAAATCCCTTTGGTTATGGGCGGATTATTCGTGACGAGCAGGGCCACGTCTTGCGAATTGTCGAACAAAAAGATGGTACGCCAGCAGAACTTGCCGTTAATGAAATTAATACGGGGGTCTTTTGTTTCGATAACCAAAAACTTTTTGCAGCGCTTGCGCAAGTCACCAATCATAATGCACAAGGTGAGTACTATTTAACTGATGTCTTGGAGATTCTAAGACAGCAAGGCGAACCGGTTGGGGCGTATGCTATGAGCGATTTTAGTGAAAGTCTTGGTGTCAATGATCGCGTAGCGTTAGCTGCTGCAACTAAATTGATGCAGCGTCGGATTAATGAAGCTCATATGCGTGATGGGGTCACCTTGATCGATCCTGAGCGGACCTATATTGATTGTGATGTCAAGATTGGCAATGATACGGTGATTGAACCTGGCGTGGTCATCAAAGGTGACACGACAATTGGCCAAGGTTGTCAAATCACCACGGGTTCACGGATTGTTGCTTCACACCTTGGTAATCATGTCACCGTAACAGCTTCAACCCTCGAACATGCCAAAATGGCTGATCAGACTGATATTGGTCCGAATTCACATTTACGGCCAGGTGCTGTGATTTGTTATGGTGCTCATGTTGGTAACTTTGTGGAAGTCAAAAATGCTGAAATTGGTGAAAATACCAAATTAGGTCATTTGACTTATGTTGGGGATGCGACTCTGGGTAAAGATATCAATGTCGGTTGTGGGACTATTTTTTCTAACTTTGATGGGGTTAAGAAATTCCATACGACGGTTGGTGATCACAGCTTTGTTGGCGCTGGTGCAACCCTGATTGCACCGCTTCAAATTGCTGATCATGCCTTCATTGCAGCGGATTCGACCATAACGAAGGATGTTTCCCGTTACGATATGGCAATTGCGCGTGGCCGTCAGGTGAATAAGCCCGATTACTGGCATCGCTTGCCTTTGGCTGATTCAGAAGAATGGAAATAATAAAGCTTTTCAAAAGTTACGTTGATTCTGACGCAACTTTTTTGTTTAGACGTATAATGAAGTTCGTTGAGTGAAGAAAGGAATTTTTCTAATGAAATTAACAAAAAAACTTGTTTTAGTATCTGCTAGTGCCTTGCTAACTGTTGCACCGGTCTTGCCAGTCTTAACTGGTGTCACCACGGTAGCCGCAGCTAAAACAACTGCTGCTAGCAAAGCCAAGAAGATTTCAGGTAGCGTTATCGCCACTAGAAATGGTAAATTTGTCTCTGCCAGTGGTAAAAAGACACATAAGACTTTTTATAAGTCAGCTAAATATCGTATTTGGGCAGTTAAGAAGTTACATGGTAAGACGTACTATGCCATTCAATCTGATTTAGCTTATTTCTTGCCAGCTTCAGCCACGAAGAAGTCCGTTACATTGACTAAGAAAGCTGTCAAAACGACTAAGAAAGTGACTAAAAAGACAACTAAGAAGGCAGTAACTGCAACTGGCAAATATAAGTTAACGCTCAAGAAGCCAGTTAAGTTTTATACGCGTTCTGGTAAAGCAACAACGTTCTTAGGGAATAAGTCATGGAAACGTGGCTGGCTCATTACGGTTTATAAGAAGCCAGTAACCCTGAAGGGTGTTAAGTATTACAAACTAGCACCAAATGTTTATGTAAAAGCTGCCAATATCAGTCAGGTTAGCGTTTATACTGGTAAATAGGTTGCTCAGTCAGCATTAGTTCAGAAGAAAGGCCGTTAACGGCCTTTCTTTTTTGATTTGTACACCATTACATGTGATAATTTGCTAGAATAGAGACGGTAGCTTTTTTACGGAGGATACGATGTCTTATAAAGACGATATGATGATTTTCGCGCTTAATTCTAATGTGCCTTTAGCCACAATTATTGCGGATCGGGTTGGCATTCCTTTAAGCCAATGTGATGTTGAGCGCTTTAGCGATGGCGAGATTCAGATTAATATTTCGCAGTCGGTGCGTGGTAAAGATGTGTATTTGGTGCAATCGACTAGTGCACCGGTGAATGATAATTTGATGGAATTGCTCATTATGATTGATGCAGTCCGGCGTGCCAGTGCGCGCACGATTAATATCGTGATGCCGTATTATGGTTATGCGCGTCAGGATCGTAAGACTCGTGCGCGTGAACCGATTACAGCTAAGCTGGTAGCTGATATGTTGCAAGCCGCTGGTGCAGATCGGGTCTTATCACTTGATTT
This sequence comes from Lactobacillus sp. UBA5804, assembly GCA_002418055.1. Classification (GTDB taxonomy): domain Bacteria; phylum Bacillota; class Bacilli; order Lactobacillales; family Lactobacillaceae; genus Lactobacillus. The sequence continues at coordinate 21,499 of DIDI01000022.1, forward strand.
GCATGCCCCACAGATTCAAGGCTTCTTCGATATTCCAGTCGACAACTTGATGGGCGCACCACTCTTAGCCGATTACTTCTTGAGCAATAACTTACAGAAAAATGCGGTTGTGGTCTCTCCTGATCATGGTGGGGTAACCCGTGCCCGTAAGCTAGCTGAATTCTTAGGAACAAATATTGCCATTGTCGACAAGCGCCGCCCTAAGGCTAATGTGGCTGAAGTCATGAATATTATCGGTGATGTGAAGGGCAAACGTGCCATCATTATTGATGATATGATTGATACGGCTGGGACGATTACCTTAGCTGCTCAAGCCTTGATGGAGGCTGGTGCGACTGAAGTTTATGCTTCCGCTACACATGCGGTCTTATCTGGCCCAGCGATTAATCGTTTGAACCAATCCTGCATTAAGAATTTGGTCTTAACCGATTCCATTAATCAGCCAATTGAGAAACAACTTGATAAGATGCTGTTAGTTTCAGTGGGTCCACTCATGGGGGATGCCATTAAGTGCATTCAGAATCACGAAGCTTTAAGTCCATTGTTCAATACGCGTTATCGCGCTGACCAACGTTAAATTTTGAATCGTCATTAAAAAGGCGTCCCAAGTTAGGGACGTCTTTTTTGATAATATCGGTTAATGATGCTGCCGATTTGGGCGGCGCAAGTAGCGCAATTCCCCATTACGGACATATTTTTGAAACTCCTGATAGATTGGGTCAAAAATTTGAGGTTCAGCTGATTGAGACAACATGATTTTCGGGAAAAAGAACCGCTCATCTCCTTGGAAGGTGCCATTAAGTGCCTTGACTAAGGGACTCAGCTGCGAGAGCTCAATTAAACTGCCGTCATCTTGCATTAACTCAATTTGACTATTGGCATTTTTACCGCTTGGCTTGTAAGCATCATAAGGCTCATCGAACATGGAATTGGTAGCCGTGTAATAGGTTGGATCAAATCCAGCTTGTTTGATTAAATTAGTCAGTTTTGGTAAGAGATGCTTGGTCTCGTCATTAATTTTGACGCTGCTAAAGGGCCTGCGATACAAATAACGATTGGCAAGGTCAGCTAGAATGGGGTCGCTAGCTTGGGTCCAGAGTGAGAAGTTCGTTTCCATGACGCCATCATCAAGTTGCAAGTAGTCACTGAGCTGCCACTTATCTGCTAGAAAGGCTGCCAGACTCGGTGTCACAGGTAAGTTTCCCTGCTGATAGCAGAAGCGCGCCCGTTCTAAGAGGTGCTGCAAGATGACTTCAAATGAGCGACCTACCCGGTGAAAGTAAACTTGCTGATACATTTGGTAACGTGAGACAATATAATCTTCAACTGCATGCATCCCGCTATTGGCAAAACAAATCCCACCGCTGAAGGGGCGAATGACACGCATGATGCGAGATAAGTCAAAACTGCCATAATTTACTCCGGTGAAGTAAGCATCCCGCTGCAAGTAATCCATCCGATCAGCATCGGCTTGACTAGAAATCAGCTTCACGACTTGCGGGTTAGGATAAGTTTTGGCAATGACACTCGCCACGGCATCCGGAAAGTTGGGTGCAACGCGGCGTAATGCTCGGTTAATCTCGGTGCTACGATCAGTGATAATCCGTTGCCCAATTTTTTCGTGATTCGTGCCAAATAAATGCTCGAAGGTATGTGAATAAGGACCATGACCGACATCATGCAGTAAGGCGGCACACTCAGCCAGTAGCTGGTTGTCAGGATCCCAGAGGCCATCTCCCGGCGTTTGCGTCACATATTTTTGGTTAAAGCGCTGGCAGATTTGACGGGTTAAGGCATACACCCCAAGATTGTGTTCAAAGCGGGTGTGGGTGGCCCCAGGGAAAACGAAACTAACTGGACCAAGCTGCTTAATGCGGCGTAAACGTTGAAATTCTTTGGCTGCTAAAAGTTCTAAAATAACTTGATCATTAATTTGAATGTCGCCATGAACTGGATCACGTACAACGACCGTTTCAGCTAATTGCTGACTTCTAAAACGTACCATCTCATATCCCTTGTATTAAAAGTAAATGCTTAATTTTTACGTTGAAATCAATTAGAATGTAACTACATAGTAAATTATAACAAAGTAAGCCTAGAAATGCTTTAGCGAGGTAATGAGCAACCGTGACAGCAAGTAAGTTTGATTTAACGAGTATAATGACCCAGGCTGGCGAAACCGCCACTACCCATGTCCAGGGGACCGGTTACTGGGAGCAGAGCGGTAACGAGCTGCGAATCGCTTATTTGGAAGCGGGTGAAACCCCTGTTAAGTTGCTATTGACAGCAGAAAAATTAATTATCCGCCGCGGCGTGGATCATCAGAACTTTTCCCTCTTGCGGCTCAATTTACACAGTCAGGAAGCTTGTCAGTACCGCGTGCAAGGGCGAGAAATGGCGCTAACGAGCCAGACCCATCAGCTGGCTTTTGAAGTAAAAGCTGGTAAGCAGCAACTTCAGGTTGAATATGACCTCTTCAGTGGACTATACTTAATAGGTAACTATGCAATCACGTTGATTTTTACTTAAACGCCGAGTAGAATGGACTCGATTGAAGACAGAGAGGACGTACCAACTGTGGGATTAAACGACTTTAAGAACAAAAATCGTGAAGAATTATCGATGATCGAAGTGGCTCGCGCTATTTTAGAGGATCATGGTAAAAGAATGGCCTTTGCTGATATCGTGAACGCCATTCAAAAATTCTTGAATAAGAGCGACGAAGAAGTTCGGGACCGCTTGCCCCAATTCTATACTGATATGAATACAGATGGTGAGTTCATTTCAATGGGGGATAATGTTTGGGCTTTACGCTCATGGTTCCCATACGAATCCATTGATGAAGAAGTGAATCACCCTGAAGATGAAGATGACACATCTAGCAAGAAGCATCATAAGAAGGTTAATGCCTTTTTGGCTTCAACTGGTGATGATGATATCATCGATTACGATAATGATGATCCTGAAGATGAAGAACTGGATGATGATAGCGAGTCAGCAGATGACTCACATCCAGCAGCAGATGATTATAGTGATGATGACGATGATGAAGATGACGTTCTACCTGATGGGATTGAAGGTCAATTATCACAGTTAGATGATGATGACGATGACGAGTAAGGCTTGACTTGCCAAGCTGTTTTAGTTAAAATCTGACTTGGGCACCCTTAGTGCACTTAGCTCCTGAATAGGAGCTTTTTTTATTTTATTAAGAGTTGATTACAAGGAGAGGCAGTTAACAATGACAAAATATATCTTCGTGACAGGTGGTGTTGTATCCTCACTTGGTAAGGGTATCACCGCTTCAAGTTTAGGGCGCTTGTTAAAAAATCGTGGTTTGAAGGTCACGATGCAAAAGTTTGATCCTTATATCAATATTGATCCCGGAACGATGAATCCTTATCAACACGGTGAAGTTTATGTGACCGATGATGGGACTGAAGCTGATCTTGATTTGGGCCACTATGAACGAATTGTAGATGTCCGCACGAGTAAGTATTCTAACGTTACTACGGGTAAAATTTATAAAGAAGTTCTGGAAAAGGAACGCCGCGGTGATTATCATGGTGGGACCGTGCAAGTGATTCCACATGTGACCAATATGATTAAGCAAAAAGTGATGCGGGCAGCCATGACCACCGATTCAGATGTGATTATTTCTGAAATTGGTGGGACGGTTGGGGATATTGAATCCACCCCATTTATGGAAGCCATTCGCCAAATGCGCCGTGAAGTTGGGGCTGAGAATGTGATGTATATTCATTGTACCCTGGTACCTTATTTGCATGCGGCACATGAAATGAAGACTAAGCCGACTCAACATTCGGTAGCGACTTTGCGGTCAATTGGGATTCAACCCAACATGCTCGTATTACGGGCCGAAAAGCCAGTTTCGCAAGAATTAAAAGACAAGATTTCTACTTTTACCGATGTGCCAGTGGAACGGATTATGGAATCGATTGATGCGCCATCGTTGTTTGATTTGCCATTAGCTTTTAAGCAGCAAGGGATGGATCAGATTGTCTGCGACTTCTTGCATTTGGAAAGTCCACTGCCAGAAGCTGATATGACCGCTTGGACCCGGTTAGATGAACGGGCTAAAAATTTAAAGCATCACACGAAGATTACCTTGGTTGGGAAATATGTGGAACTTGAAGATGCTTATATTTCCGTCACAGATGCTTTGCAACATGCGGGTTATCTCTACAATACCAAGATTGATGTCGACAAGATTCAAGCTGAAAACGTTACGCCTGAGAACGTCGCTAGTTTGCTCGCTGGTAGCGATGGGTTAATTGTTCCTGGTGGTTTTGGGACTCGCGGTTTAGAAGGTATGATTACGGCCATCAAGTATGCGCGTGAACATGATTTACCATTCTTAGGCATTTGTTTGGGGATGCAAATGGCAAGTGTTGAATTTGCCCGTAACGTCTTGAATTTGAAGAAGGCAAACTCGACTGAAGCTGATCCCAAGACGCCTGATAATGTCATTGATATTATGGCTGACAAACGTGATGAAGCCAACATCGGTGGTACGTTACGTTTAGGTCTTTACCCAGCTAGTTTGAAGACTGGTTCAAAGACGCGAGCAGCATATGATAATCAAGAAGTCATTCAAGAACGTCACCGTCACCGCTTTGAATTTAACAATCAATATCGGGCTGATTTTGAGCAGGCCGGGATGGTTTTCGCTGGCGTTTCTCCTGATAACCGCTTGGTCGAAATTATTGAATTGCCAAAGAAAAAATTCTTTATTGCGGCCCAATATCACCCAGAATTTTTGAGTCGCCCGCAGCGTCCTGAAGGTCTATTTAAAGCCTTTATTGGTGCGGCTAGTGACCTACCAGCTGAAAAGATTTAATTAAGTTTAAGTAAAAGGCAGCTAAACAAGAGACGAGTCAAGGCTCGCCTCTTGTTTTTTGAGCAATTTTCCTTTAACATGGGAATGATTATTGAAGTTAGAAAAGGATTTATTTTCGCCAATGAAGCAGATGATAATTCATGGTGGAAAGCCTCTGCAGGGTGATGTTTGGATTGGTGGCGCCAAGAACTCTACCGTTGCGTTGATTCCAGCCGCAATTTTATCAAGGACGACCGTAACACTTGAAGGTGTACCACGGATTTCAGATGTTGATAACTTGATGGACTTGCTGGGTGAAATGAACGTGGCATGTGAGTTTTCCGAAACGACGCTCAAAGTCAATCCCGAACAGATCAAGCTGAGCCCCTTACCAGCTGGCAAGGTTAAGAGTCTTCGTGCGTCCTATTATTTTATGGGCGCACTTTTAGGCCGGTTTGGGCAGGCAACTGTAGGCTTTCCAGGTGGGGACGACATTGGTCCGCGTCCCATCGACCAGCATATAATGGGATTCGAAGCCTTAGGTGCTAGTGTCCAAAATAAAAATGACCAGATCATTATCACTGCTCCAGCAAGTGGGTTGCATGGAGCTGAGATTCGGCTTGAGATGCCCTCTGTCGGTGCCACGATGAATATTATTATGGCGAGTGTGACAGCTAAGGGTAAAACGGTGATTGCCAATGTGGCGAAAGAACCAGAGATTATTGATTTAGCAACTTTCCTGAACAACATGGGCGCCGTCATCCGTGGTGCCGGTACGGATACGATTCGGATTGATGGCGTGCCAGAGTTACGGGCGCAAGTGGCACATACCATTATCCCAGACCGCATTGAGGCCGGTACTTATGTGTCGTTAGCGGCTTGTATGGGCAATGGGATTCGAATTCACAACATCATTGCCGAGCACCTCGATGCCTTTTTGGCTAAAGTCGAAGAGATGGGCGTGGTGATTAAAACCGATGAAGATTCGCTGTATGTTTATCCAGCGGGCGAGTTGAAGATGGTACAAGTCAAGACCGAACCATATCCTGGTTTTGCGACGGATTTGCAACAACCAGTGACGCCACTCTTGTTAACTGCGAAGAGTGGTGAAGGGATTATTCTCGATAGTATTTATCCGCGGCGCACGCGTCATATTCCTGAATTACAGAAGATGGGTGCGAAGGTGAAGGTCGAGGATAACATTATTCTGGTGCATCCGGGCACGCAGTTGCATGGTGCCGAAGTTACGGCGGATGAAATTCGGGCTGGTGCTTGTCTCATGGTTGCTGGACTCATGGCTGACGGCACAACGAAGATTAATAATGCTGACAATATTTTGCGCGGCTATGATCGCGTTGTGCAGAAGTTAACCCAGCTGGGGGCAGATGTTAGCATCGTTGATGTGCCGGAACCGGCTTATGAATCCTAAAAGACAGTATTAAAAAAGCAATCTTTCAAAGTGAAAGGTTGCTTTTTTAGTTGTTTTTTTAAGCTGGAGCGAGGGCTGCTTTACCTTTTAAGAGTAGGTTCAGCAAGGTCGCACTGAGGCTGGCAATCACAATCCCATTACTTAAAAAAAGCTGGATAGTTGGTGGAAAGGCTTGGAAGATATTAGGCGCCACGGTTACCCCGAGCCCTAAGCCTAAGGAAATCGCAGTGATGAGGACATTACGGTTATCGCCAAAGTCGACTTTGGCGAGCATCTTCATCCCTTGTACCGCAATCATGGTAAACATGACGAGCATGGCGCCACCAAGTACTGGTGCAGGAATAATGGTGACAACTGCCCCGATTTTAGGGAGCAGTCCCATTGCCATTAATAAGCCGCTGGTCCAATAAATGGGGCGTTTGGTTTTAATCCCAGATAATTGCAAAAGGCCGACATTTTGCGAGAAGGTGGTGTAGGGGAAAGTGTTAAAACTCCCGCCTAAGATTTGAGCTAGGCCCTCAGCGCGGTAACCGCGCTTCAAGTCGTCCTGGTTAATTTCTTTGCCAAGCAAATCACCAATGGCGAAGAACACCCCAGTTGATTCGACCATGGAGACGAGTGCGATAATCATCATGGTCACGCTGGATGACCATTCAAAGCGAGGCATCCCAAAGTAAAAGACTTGCGGTAAGTGGAACCAAGCGGCGCTACTGACGGGGGCAAAGGAAATCATTCCTAAGCAGCCGGCGACGATTGAGCCCACTAAGAGCCCCAGCAGCGTCGCAATGGATTGGATAAAGCCTTTACAGAGGACTTCAACGGCCAGAATGACGGCAATCGTAATCACACCTAAGAGCAGGTTAAGTGGCGCACCGAATTTAGGTGATTGGCTATTACCACCGCCTAAGTTGTTAATGGCGACGGGAATGAGTGTGAGGCCAATGACCGTAATCAAAGTGCCAGTCACCACTGGTGGAAAGAGGCGCTTAATTTTGGCAAATAAGCCAGCAATCAGAAAGACGAAGATCCCGGAAACAATTAGCGCTCCGTACATCGTGGTAAACCCAAATTTCTTCCCGATTAAAATTAAGGGCGCGACGGATTGAAAGGCGCAGCCGAGCACAACGGGGAGGCCAATGCCGAAGTAGCGATTCTTGAGCAGCTGGAGCAGCGTGGCTAAGCCGCACATGAAGATATCAATCGAGACCAGATAGGTCATCTTGGTAGTGTTGAATCCTAGTGCCCCACCAATCAGTAATGGGACAGCAACAGCGCCTGAGTACATGGCTAATAGGTGTTGTAGGCCGAGTACGGCGGCCTTTTTCTGACTAACTTCAGTGGTCATTAGGCTTCTCCTTCAAAGTGAACTTGCTTGCCAGCAAAATTACTAATGGTTGCCAAAGACTCAAGGGGATAACCGTGGGCTTTCACCCAATCAGTCCCGCCCTGAAAGTTCTTGGCAACGACAACGCCAATGCCAACGACGCTGCAACCGGCTTGCTGCGTGATGCTGGCCATCCCTTTGACAGCTTCGCCGCGGGCAAGGAAGTCATCGATGATCAGAATCTGCTCACCGCGTGGTAAGAATTGCTGCTCAACACAGATGGTATTGGTGACACCCTTAGTGTAAGAAGCGACCGGCGCGGTATAAGTTGCCTCGTTGATGGTACTGGGTTGCTTTTTGCGGGCAAAGATGACCGGCACGTTAAGCTGATAACCGGCCATGACGGCAGGGGCAATCCCAGAAGCCTCACAAGTCAGAATTTTGGTCACGCCACTATCCTTGAAGCGTTTGGCAAATTCGATTCCGAGCGCCATCATTAGTGTTGGATCGACTTGATGATTCAAGAATGAGTTGATTTTTAAAACATTGCCAGGTAGGACCTTCCCATCCCGGCGAATCCGTTCCTCTAAAAGCTGCAAAGCGACCTCCCAATCAAAAAACGGCTGATTTCCATCCCATAAGGAGAAAATCAGCCGATGACGAACATTCTGATAGTCCTTATAGTTCGTTATTTACGGTAACGAGTAGAAACAATCGACCTTATTTCGATTATATATAAGTTATTTTCAAATCAACCGCATTCTACCAAAAATAAAGGGCGAACACAAGGCGCGTTAAAATCAAAGTCGTTCGCTTTTATTTCCTAGACCATGGTTGACCGGTTGGCGAAATCCTAGTAAAGTTACGGTAATGGTGTTGAACAGCAAAAGGAGAGAATAGTGGCTAAAAATCTGAACGATTTTGACAAAATCATCGTGCTCGACTTCGGGAGTCAATATAACCAATTGATTACCCGGCGGCTGCGTGATTTTGGCATTTACTCTGAATTATTACCACACGACTTAAGTCTGGACAAGATTAAAGCAATCCATCCTAAAGGGATTATTTTTTCGGGCGGACCTAATAGTGTGTATGATCAAGGCGCGTTACGGGTGGATCCCGCAATCTATGACTTGGGGATTCCGATTTTAGGAATTTGCTATGGGATGCAACTGATGTCCTATAACTTGGGCGGAAAAGTTGAGCCGGCTGCAAATTCAGAATATGGCCGCGCGAAGCTCGTCATTGAAGATGCCACTTCACCAATCGTGAACGGCTTACCGGCTGAGCAATTTGTCTGGATGAGCCATGGCGATTTGGTCACGGCCGCCCCAACTGGCTTTAGTGTGGTGGCTTCTAGCCATAACTGTCCGATTGCGATTATCGCCAATGAAGCAAAGCGCCAATACGGGATTCAATTCCATGCGGAAGTACGTAATAGTGAGTACGGTTTAGATATCTTGAAGCGGTTTGCGTTTGACGTGTGCGGCGCGAAAGCTAACTGGTCGATGAGCGATTTCATCGACTTGCAGATTGCGGCTATTCGCAAGGAAGTTGGTCAGAAGAAGGTCATCTTAGGTCTCTCGGGCGGCGTTGATTCTAGTGTCACGGCGACTTTATTGCACCGCGCGATTGGTAACCAGTTGACGGCGATTTTTGTCGATCATGGGATGCTGCGTAAGGATGAAGGCGACCAAGTCATGGCTGCTTTAAACCGCGACCTTGGGGTGAATATTATCCGCGTTGATGCCGCTGAGCGTTTCTTGTCAAAGCTCGCTGGCGTGACCGATCCCGAACGCAAGCGCAAGATTATTGGGCGCGAATTTGTGGAAGTCTTCAATGAAGAAGCATTGAAATTGCACGATGTTGATTTCTTAGCGCAAGGCACGCTCTATACCGATGTGATTGAAAGTGGCACGAACACGGCGCGGACCATCAAGTCACACCATAACGTGGGCGGGTTGCCGAAAGACATGCATTTTAAGTTGATTGAACCCTTGCGTAAGCTATTTAAGGATGAAGTGCGTGAACTGGGTGAAAAGCTTGGTATTCCACATGATTTAGTCTGGCGGCAGCCGTTTCCTGGCCCTGGTTTAGGGATTCGGGTGATTGGTGAAGTCACGCCTGACAAACTCGCGATTGTGCGTGAGAGTGATGCCATCCTGCGTGATGAGATTAAACAAGCTGGTTTGCAAGAAAAAGTCTGGCAATACTTCACGGTGCTACCAGGGATTCGCTCTGTTGGCGTCATGGGCGATGGCCGGACGTATGATTATACCATCGGCATTCGAGCAGTTACTTCCATTGATGGGATGACGGCTGATTTTGCCCAGTTGCCGTGGCCGGTGTTAAGTAAAATTTCAACTCGCATTGTGGATGAAGTCGATCATGTGAATCGCGTGGTTTATGATATCACCTCCAAGCCACCTGCAACGATTGACTGGGAATAAAAGGTACATGTAAATTGAACCCGGAATGTTGACTTGACGGCATTTTCGGAAGAAACAAAGGATACGATTGGCGGGAAATTTGTTACGTTCCCCGCTAAAATCCACGCCCAGTTCGGGCC